>CAZTWG010000077.1:0-1538 GCA_964617525.1 uncultured Gammaproteobacteria bacterium | reverse complement strand
TCCCAAAATAGGTTTCCGTTTGATTAAATCTAAAGCTACTTTCCAATTATTAATCCTTACCTGACCTGTGATTGACTGACGTAAATTTGTCATACTTTTGAAACGAGAGATAAGAAAAGAATCACTTGATTCTGGAAGCAAAGGATTAAAATTCATATAAATAGTAAAAACGCAGGTGACAACTAATAAAATTGTTAGGAGTATCGCAAGTCGTTTTTGTTTTTGTAAAAAGTTATAAACAATACTAAAAAAGAAAAAAGAGAAAAAGAATCCAACCCATGCTCCCCTACTTTGAGTCAGCGCCAACGAAAAAACGGCAAGAAAAAGCAAAGATATAATTAAAGCTCCAATTATTTGTTGTTTTATGCTTTTATCTTTTTTGAATTTTTCTGAAGCTCGTATTAAAAACCAAACAATGATTGGGATAACTAAAAGCAACCAAGAACCAAGAAAATTTGGCTGACCAATAGTTGAAAAAATACGAAAGGTCCTTGAAGCTGGTTCACTCCAACGAAGAAAATCAAATCCCAAGAATTGGCAAAGACCATAAATAATTACCACTAACGAAGAAAATAAAATAGCTTTTAAAATTCTTTTTATCTGTTCATTGTTTTTAATATTAAAAAATAAAATTAGAAAAAAAGCGAAAAAATGAAGCCAAGTTAAATAGCCCATTTTGCGAGAATAACTCCCCCAAAAACTGCGATAAGGAGATTGAGAAAAAATAACTGCTAACCCAAGGATAATAATAAAAATAAAAGCAGGAAGAATTTTTTTAATTTTAAAAAACATTCTTTTTAATGTTTCAATATTCCAATGTTCCAATGTTCCAATGACTTTAAGTAACCAAAAAAATAAAATTACCTCTGTCAAAAGGCAAAATAAAAAATATTGGCTAATTACAAAATCACTATAACAAACAAGAGAGAAAAAAATTGGGCAAAACGCAAAAATTAAAAGCCATCCAACTTCAATAATTTTATTTAGAAATATAGAAAGATTATATTTATTTACCCCATTAGAAATTTCTTTTGTCATGTTAGTTTATATTATATTTATGCAGGCCCCGTTAAGTAGATTTCTAACGGGGTTAATATGTATCCATTATACCAAACTTGAATAAATTTCCAAATATAAAAAATCCGTACCCCTAGTGGTACGGATTTATAAATTTTTATAAAAATTTCCCGAATCTAATCTGATATCCCTGCTGGGGTGGCTACATGGGTCCCTGCATCTATCTGTCCGATAGCAGTGCCAACACAATACTTTATAGAATATGTTGTGGTATCGTCACGAGTATAAAGATAGTCCGAGTATTCCTCAGCACAAGGAGTAGCACCATCGTTATAAGGCTTAGGATTGTTTGGGACAACAGCCATATATACCGTATCCGAGCAATCATCAGCAAAACCAACACCCGAGCTTAAACAATCACCACTAATATAACCATAATCAGTAGTATCAGTAGCAGGATAAGTTGCATTATCTAAAAAATAAAGTTCTAAAGCGGTCTGAATTTGTTTAATATCAGAAAC
>CAZTWG010000076.1:0-1618 GCA_964617525.1 uncultured Gammaproteobacteria bacterium | reverse complement strand
ATTATTATTTATTATATCATATTTTTAAGAATTAACAAATTGGTTGAGTCATCCTGTTAGAAAAGATACATAAAAAATTGTTTACAAAAGTATCTCGTGGGGCTATAATGATAGGTGGTACGAGAAAACAATAACTTCGCAAAATAACAAAACCAGCCCGCCCCGTAGTTCCCGCTTTAGCGGAGTGGTATGGGGGAATGGCGTCTTTACGGGAGAGAGTAAAATCGCTGAGTTTATCCCGTTATTTTCGGAACGATTTTAATTTAAAAAATAACATGCCCCGTAGTGAAGGCAAAGCGTTCTACTACTGGGGTAATTTTAATAACCTAAAACACTCTTTTTAGGAATGTTTTATTGTGTTTGGAAATTATGAAACTATCAAAAATATCAAAGTCAAATTTAAGGAAAACCTCACTTTGCCCCAAAGAAAAGTCAAAGATTTCCTACGGGGCAAGCAAAATCCTGCTCTACTACTCCACTATTCTTTCAACGATTTTGATTGTTGGCGGGTTTTATACTGCTCGTTCGGGGAAAGAGATCGTCAGTAATATTCTCTTTTTGCCAATAGTAATATTTTTATGGATAAGTTTAATTCAAAAAAAAGGAGAAAAAAGACAAAAATAAAAATTATGAGGTTCGGAATAGGAAATAAATTAGTTGGAAAATTTAGAAAATTCAATTCTGTAAGATTGAAGTTAATTTTGATTTTTTTGTTTGGTTTTTGTTTGGTTGGGCTGGTTTGCGCGGCGACTTTTAGCGATGTTTTCACAAGCGAGCCGGACGGGACTCATTCGGGCACAGTGTGGGATGCCGTAGATAGTGTTGATTTGACCACAGGCGGAACCTCGGGTGATTATATTTCCAGTGTTAAAGACGCGGGAAGTAATTCAAGCTGGAATTCTATTGCTTGGACGCCGGAGCAGCCATATTATAAGGAATTACCCAATAACAAAGGACAGGAATCAGGTTATCCAACAGGAAATGCTGATATGACAGAAAATGTGCTTTTGATGCACATGAATGAAGAAAGTGGAACAATAGTTGATTATTCAGGAGAGGGAAATGATGGAACAACTTATGGCGGAGTGGCATACAGCGCAAACGGAAAATTAAATTCTGCTTTAAGTTTTGATGGAGTGGATGATTATATGGAAATTGTAGATACTGACAGCTTAGATTTTGGTACTGATAATTTTGCAATAGCTACTTGGTTTAAGGCAAAAAATAAAGATTATTCGCAGCACGTACACATCTTAAGTAAACAAGATCCAGAGCAATCATCTGAGTGGGTGCTGCAACTATTAGCTCAATCCGGCGCATCGGCGGGCAATCTTGTTTTTAGGGCAGATGCAACCAACCAGCTTACGAGTGCTCAAAATTATTTTGATGATATGTGGCATTATGTAGTTGTGACAAGGGAAGGTGGAACTTTCTATATGTTTGTAGATGGTCTACAAAAAGATTCTAAAACAGTTGATCTAACCCTCACAAATTCAAAACCTTTGAGAATTGGTGCTAGATTTTCTAGTTACTGGGGGTATCTTGATGGTTCTATCGACGAAGTCGCAATCTACCACAGAAGTCTGTCAGCGAGTGAAGTTTTAAACTATTATAAAAG
>CAZTWG010000075.1:0-1809 GCA_964617525.1 uncultured Gammaproteobacteria bacterium | reverse complement strand
GGTTTTGGGGTAGACACTGCTAAGAAAGCTGGCGTTGCCCTCGCTCAACTTGACCCCGAATACAGAAAAACCATTTCTACCGTGCCTGGTGCCTTTGAACACGCTACGGGGCAATCATTAGACCAGACCAAGGAATTGAAGGGTGTGGCTGGACAGAGTCTAAAAACAGCTGCCAATTTAGCTCCATTTTCCAAGGGTATGTATGCCGTCAAAGCTGCGTCTAAATTGTCTAAACCAGCACAAATTGGTTTAAGGGGTGCTGGAATAGCGTCAACGAGAGAACTTGGGAAATCGCTAGAACAAAATAAAGACTTTATTGATACACTTAAAAGTACAGCATTGTCTGGTGTTATCGGGGGAGCAACTTCTTATTTGTTGTCTTCTATTTTTCACAACATATCCAAGACATCTAAAATAAAGGCTGAGAGGGCGACTGGCAGGGCATTAACACCAAGTAAAACCAGGGTAGCATCAGACATTAGAAAGGGGACCGAAACAATAGCAACAAAAATAACAAAAGAGGGCTACAAGGGGACTAATGCTCAAATATTTACCAAAGCAGTTAAAAATAAAGCGTCGATTGGAAATACAATCGGCGAAGTTCTAAAAACAAGTGAGAAAACTGTGCGAAAAAAAGATATTGTAAATCATTTTAGCAAAACAATGAAAAACAAGATTGCTATGTCTGTATTGGAGCCTAGAGAGGTAAAGGCGATTAACAACGCTATTGCTAAAATTCCAGATAAAATGTCAGTCGCAGACGCCAACAAATACAAGATTTATTTTACAAAACTAATCCCAAAATCGGCTTGGATTGAGGGAACAAGTTCGGCTGATAGTTTTAAGTCCGAGTTATTTAAGGGTATTAGTGGTGGATTTAGAAAAGAAATTGAGAGAGCTGTGCCTGAAATAACCACGTTAAACGAAAAGTGGGCTATAGCAAATGATGTAACCCACATTGTAGACAAAAAGTTGGCAGAAAGTATTATAGGTGGAGGTTTTTGGGAAACTGCAAAACACGGACCACTATCTACCGCCGTATCCTTGGTCAGTCAACCGTTCGTCAATACATCTGTGAGAACAGCTAATGCCCAGCTATACTACAAATTAGCTACATTTACTAAGGAAGAACTAGTAGAAAAAATTGCCAACATATTGACGCTTAGACTTCAGTAGCCGACTTTATCAGTTTCTTTTGTTTGTGCATCACTCTTAACAATAATATTATTATTAAACATTTAAGTATCATAAAAAAAACCTATTTAGGTTTATCTCCCCTTGGTGTTCTGTATATCTTACGCCTTGGGGAGATTTTTTAATTTATAAACTTATTTAACAAGCTCTCTTTTATATATTTATTATTTAATTTGTTCTCTTTGCGTGATAACTATTATTTTATCTTCTTTGGGAGCATTTTTTATTTGTTCTTCAAAGTTCTTAATATTGTCGTAATTAAAGTCTAACCTTGGGAACACGGCACTTACATCAAATATCTTATACTTTGCTGGAAATCTTTTCAACAACCAATTAGGATAAAATGTTACTTTAAAATGGTCAAAAAATGTTAATGGTGTTTTTATTTTTTTAATATTGCAAGACCAAAACACTTTATCAAAAGTTTCCAATATTCCTAGATACTCTGGGATATATCGTGATTGTCTTCTTATAGATGATGCTTTAATAAATCTCGTATTGTCCTCCCATAAACGTGAAGCCTCAAGCCACATCTTGGCGGTAAATTCTAAATCAGTCATATCTATAAACTTAATCTTTCAATTATTGAGTGTATGCCCTCTGGCGTCGCCTTTA
>CAZTWG010000074.1:0-1860 GCA_964617525.1 uncultured Gammaproteobacteria bacterium | reverse complement strand
GTGCATGTCCTAACAATAATTGTGGAATATGTGATGGTCAAACCGGTTACGCTATTGTTTCGACATATTGTATATGCGAATAATTATCTGAATTACAAATTGTGCTCGTTAATTTTAGGTCAGGTGCTGAAAAGTAATGCATTAAAATGGTTTATTAGTTTGTGTATTAGAATAAAAATTTAAATTTATCTATATTATGGATAATCTAAATAATAAACAACCAGAAGATATTTTTGAAGAAGTTGAGAAAAAACAATCAAATTTCAAGGAAGAAATTCCAAAGGATACGAAATTACCTAACAAAGAACCTTCAAGAGTCGCTGAAACGAAAAAAAAGAGCGTTAATATATTTTTATTAATAACGCGCTTGTTAATTATTTTAGCTATAATTATTGCTATTGGTTTTGTAGTTTTATATTTTTGGAATAAATTTGAAAATAAAAATGTTTTAATTGAAGATGAAATTTTAACCGAAACTACTAATACTACTAGTACTCCTGCTGTTATTGAAGAACCCAAAGAAAAACCTTTAGACACAGATTCTGACGGCTTAAGCGATGTTGAAGAAAAGCAACTAAAAACAAAAATAGATAATCCAGATAGCGATAATGATGGTCTTTCTGACAGAGAAGAGGTAAAAGTTTATTTTACAGACCCATTAGATTCTGATACCGACAAAGATAATATACCAGATGGAGAAGAAGTAAGAAGGGGACTAAACCCAGATGACCCAGCCCCGGGAGCTAAATTATTTGATTTAGAAAAAGAAATAAAGGCACTAGAAGATTAGAACGCAGAATAAAAATTTCTAATTCCTATCGCTATGCTCAGGAACCTTGTTGTTCACTTCGTCTCGCTAAGCGTGACTTCGTTCATAATTAGAATAATTTAACAATTAACAATTAGTCATTATGTTTGATGGGATAAAAATACCAAAAAAAAATAATAATACTCAAACGCAGCAAGTTCCTTCTGAAAACCAACTAAATCAAAAGTCGGCGCCTCCTGTTGCTCAAGTATCAATTCCAGAAAAAAAAGACACTACACCAACCTTTATGCCAAAAAATTTGCCACCATCATCTCCCGAAGTTGTGCCAGGAGTAGATAAATTGCAAGAAGAATTAGAGTCAGCTGTAAAGCCAAAAGAAAAGCAACAAGATTTTGCTGTTCCAGAGTTGATTAAAAAGGATATTATCAGAGAAGTTAAAGATAAACAAACTTTTTTGAATGGAAATGAAAACCCAAAAGCCGAAGAAAAGATTTATGTAATGCCAGAAAAATTCAGAGAAAAAAGCAAAAGAGCTGGATCAGACAAAGGAGAAGGCAAAAAAAGAGGTTTAATTTTATTTTTAATTATACTTTTTATTTTATTGGTTGGCGGAGGGATATATTTTTATCTTTGGGCTCAAAGATATTATAATCAACCTCAAGAATCAAATATAATACCTGAAGAGGATGTAATAGAAGAAGAAATAATACCTGAAGAGGATGTAATAGAAGAAGAAATAATACCTGAAGAGGAAATAATCTCTAAGGAACAAACTTTAAGGGCAGAAACAAAGAACCAAGAAGAAGAAATAGTCTCTTGGGCTGATTTGTATCTACCAGCGGGAGCTATAAATCCAGAAACTCAAATTGAGATAACAACAGATTTGTCTTCCGAGAACGAAGGAGACGAATTTTATAATATTGTTGGCCCTATCTATCAAATAAAGCCAGTAGATGATTTAATATTTTCAAAAACTACGGAATTAAAAATGTTTTATCATCAAGATTTGGTAAAAGAAAGATGGGAAGGAGAAATAGTTATTGGTTATTTAAAAAATAATTTATGGACATCTTTGCCAAGTTCTATAGATA
>CAZTWG010000073.1:0-1904 GCA_964617525.1 uncultured Gammaproteobacteria bacterium | reverse complement strand
TAATCAACCTTATTATCTAAATAAGCGTGGAGGCGTGATTAAGGCTCCTCTAGCAACCATATCAAGTGAATTAGAGAACAGATTAAACCCAATTTTCTACGATAAAAGTAAAACAAATATTAAAAGTAGCCTTTATTCTGATTTTTTAGAAAAACTATTAGTTTTTGTTGAAAATGACACTTTATTTCAAAATGATATCTATATCCAAAGGGTTGATTTAGACAACATAGGTAATATTTTTGATGCTCAAATTATTACTAAAGATGGGTGGCAAATATTTATCAATTCAGAAGTAGATTTAGAGAAACAGTTAACGAGTCTATTGCGAATCTTAGATGAGGAAATAGAAAATAGAGATAATTTAGAATATATTGATTTGCGTTTTGGGGCTAAAATGTTTTATAAACTTAAATAGGGAATTAGTTTTAAATAAAATAATACATAATATAATTATACCATAAAAGAAACTGTTAAAACAGTTTCTTTTTAAAATAGTCAATTATGTTGTTTTTATCTGCTTTATCATTACTTTAGAAGTCTTGGGTCGTAAAAGCTACCTTGTGCGTCGCTTGGTATTAAATTCCCCCGCTAATAAGGTTTCCCTACAAGATTTGTGTTTTGAGAAGCGATAGACCAAGCTTTTATATACTCTTTCATAAAATAAGCACCCATCAAGAAGACAATTGATAAAACAACGCAAAGTATTATAAAAGATAAACCTGGGCTAATATCTTTTTTTAACCATGCACTATTGCTAGTGCCATTTTTAAGTTGTCTTTTAAAATAAGAGCCTGCTCGCTTTACTTGCAAAATCTTGTTATTCGCTAAGTTCATAATATAAAATAATTTTATGGTTGTTAAAGTAAATAGTCTTCTGCATTAACCGGTATACCATTTAACCTTACCTCAAAATGTAAATGTGGTCCAGTGCAGAAACGACCCGCTCCTGGCGTACCTGGCGTTCCTCCGCTCCATCCTATAACTTCTCCTCTTTTTACGTATTGATTTTCTTTAACTAAAATTTTACTTACATGCCCGTAAACAGTTGAAAAGCTGTTATTATGAATTATCATTATATAGCTATAACCTCCCACTCCTCCGTTCTTGGCGCGCGCTACGTACCCTGAGGCCGCTGCTCGGACTAATGTGCCCTGCTTTGCCCTCATATCCGTTCCAGAATGTTCACCAATCCAATTTCTAAAAGGATAATCTGGGTCGTGGAAAGGAGAGGTTATTTTTTCAAAAGGTACTGGCCAGGAAAAGACTATAGTCCCCTCTTTCTCCATATCTTTAATTCGTTTTCCCTTCTCGGCTGCAATTTTTTCACGAGCTTGTCTCTCTAAATCAGCAATTTCGTTTTCTGTATTTTGTTGTTCAGTAATAATCTCAGCTAACAAACTTTGAAATTTCCATTCCGCTCCCCTAGTTTCGTTAAGAAGCAATTGGTTAATCTCTTTTTCTGAGGTTAATTGTATTTTTTGGCCATTTAATTCCGTTTTTAAGTTAATTATATTTTGTCTTTCTTGGCGCAAATTGTTTTCCTGAACTTCTAGGGCATCTTTGACAGTAGCTATCCTTTGAATATTACGTGATACTTTCCCTTGCACAACATTTAAATATCGCAAATGATTAAAAATATCAGATAAAGAAGCATTGAGAAAAATAATCTCTAAGTAACTTTTTTGGTCATATCCATTAATGGCAATCAATAGTTCTTTTAGGTCATTTTTAGCATCTTCCATTTCTTTTTTTTTCCTTATAGTTTCTATTTGAATCCTTTTAATAAATAAATCTGCTTTTTTGATTTTTTCTTCTTGGGTTTCTATTTCTATTTCTCTTTTATTTATCTTACTGTTTAGTAAAGATAATTCTTCATTTAGGTTGCCTGCTTCTTTCCTTTTAAT
>CAZTWG010000072.1:0-2017 GCA_964617525.1 uncultured Gammaproteobacteria bacterium | reverse complement strand
CTGGCGATATATCAATAGCTTCTGACCTTCAATTCACAAGCCCAACTGCATCATATGTTAGATCTTACGCTCCTTTGTATATTGAAGCAGGAGACCCAAGTCAGAACGTTGATTTGATTCTGCGCGCTTCTAATTCTGGAGAAGTAATTGTTGACGATATTTTGCGGGTAACTGATAGGCTTTATTTGGACGGAGGCGCAACTGTTGGCGCAGATATTGATTTACAAGACACATATAACATTACTGGTGTTAACAAATTAACTGTTAGTACCATTGACCCTGTCCATGAGATTAACGGAAAAGAATATGCTACTTTTGTTTCTTTCTATGCTGGCGGCCAAAAAATGGAAACTAGCGGAGTAGTAAATTTAGAAATTAGAAATTTGGATTTAGAAATTGGGGGAAATGATTACTATTACGCTATTGATTTCAATAATCTTGAAGAAGGCTCCGACCTTTGGTTATTCTGGGAAACAATCCATCAGGATTTAGCTAAAATTACAGTTATTTTATCTCCTGGTTTTAACGGTCAAGTTTGGTATGAGAAGGTTGGAGATTCTAAGATTGTTATACACTCTAATCAATCAGGGGAGGTTTCATATACTTTAACTGCCCCACGTTATGATTACAAAAAATGGCCTAATTTAATCAGCTCTACTGATTAAACTAGTATTATTTTATACATTTAATTTATTAATTTAATAATATATCTATGCCTACAAACAAAAAATCCATATATATCGTTGTTGGAATTATCGTAATTCTCGCGATTATAATAATTGCCATACCAAAAAAAGACAGAGGGGAAGAATTTGTTGATGAGCCTATTCACGGAGATCAAATGCCGGCTAAACAAGAGTTAAAAGATATGGAAGCAGCGCCAGAAATAGAAGCCAAAGAAATTGTGGAACCAGAAGTCGTTGCCCCAGGAGCAAGTTTAGTAACCGGTGAAGGTGAAGTGTTGGCCAAAACTGGCGAGGTTGCGGAAAATGATGCGGTGCCAGGAACAAAAGAAGCACCCAAACCATCCCAAATACTCACAGAAGAACAAATTCCAGAAGAGGCGTTGGTTATAAACATCTCTAAGGAAGCGGGATTTGAACCAAAACAATTCAGAGTTAAACCAGGTCAGATTGTGACCATTGCTTTAACAAGTATTGACAATTCAGTCCATGGTTTTAGGTTTACTGACAAAATGCTAACAGCTGTGGCTGTCAGTGTGAATCCAGGAGAAACAAGAGCGATCACATTTAAGGCGCCGGAAATGTTGGGTGAATATCCATTTCATTGCACTGCCCCAGGGCATAAACGCAAAGGAGAAATTGGCAGCATGATTGTCGCTGAATGAGGAATTTAAATACTACAATGTTGGAGCTTGTAGTGGAGCAGTAGATAAATTTAGTTTCATAAAATATAGAAGCATGAAGACGAAGCGACAAGTGGTTGGGCAAAGGGGTGAGAATCTGGCTGTAAAGTTTTTTTACTTAAGGGTCGGACCCTTAAGTATTAAATAAGTTAATAATTACAATTTAGTATATATGGTTTTTAAAGGAATTCTAAAAATTTTAAAACAAGTTTTGCAAAAATTAGGTATTATAAAAAAGGAACCTTGGTATAAGAAGGTTCTACACAGATACTTAAGGGTCCGACTCTTAGGTATATTATTGGTTTTGGGGGTATTGGTTTTAGGTGCATATTTTTTATTCTTTTCTTCTTCGGGAGCATTGGCTGAATGGTGGGATACAAATTGGCATTACAGAAAAGCGATTACGATTACAAATTCTGGCTCAGCGCAAACAGATTTTCAGGTTAAAATTTTGGCAGATTACGATATGTCTAGCGACGTCACTAACGGTAAAGTTCAGGCAGACTTTGATGATTTAAGATTCACAGACATTAATGGCAATGCCTTGGATTATTGGATAGAGGATGATACAGCCTCATCTTTAGATGTTTGGGTTAAAATTTCTTCTATTCCAACGAGCACATCCACGGTTTATATGTATTATGGGAACGC
>CAZTWG010000071.1:0-2168 GCA_964617525.1 uncultured Gammaproteobacteria bacterium | reverse complement strand
ATATATTTAACTCTGGATTGATAAAATCAGCCAATAATGCAAGTAAAATTTTAGCTAGATTAGTTCATGTTTGCTGCGGGCAAACATTTTCTGATTTAATGAACGAAAAGGCGAAAGCTTTAAATATGACGAATACTTATTTTGTAGAACCAACGGGGCTTAATCCCGCCAATCGTTCTAATGCTCAAGATTTATCTAAAATGATTAGAGAAGCTTTTAATAAAAAGGAAATTGTAGAAGCGCTGTCTCATCAAACTTATGATATTGAACTTAAGAAAAATGGATTATCTTATGGGCAACATCTTCATAATACTGACAAATTGTTGGGGAGTTTTGTTAATATTAAAGGAGCTAAAACTGGTTATTTAGATGAAAGTGGTTATTGTTTAGCTGGGGTTAGCGATTATTTAGGGAAAAAATTAATAGTAATAATTCTAGGAGCTGAGACTAGCGAAGATAGATTTCAAGAAGCAAAGTCTCTAATATGGTGGGCTAGCCAGCGATTAGATGATTAAATATGTTATCAGAAGAGATTAAAACAATTTTTTTGGCGATGACCCCAATCAATGAATTAAGAGGGACTATACCAATTGCTATTACGGTCTTTGGGTTAACCCCAATTAAAGCTTTTTTTCTGGCTTGTCTAGGGAATATGTTGCCGATTGTTTTTTTGCTTTGGTTTTGGAAATATTCATCTGAAAATTGGGCATCTAAAAATAAACTGATAAAAAAATTTTTAAAATGGATTTTTGAAAGAACGAGAAAGCGTTTCTATAAAAAATACTCTCTTTATGGAGATATGGCTTTGGTTCTTTTAGTGGCGATTCCTTTGCCACTTACTGGGGCTTGGACTGGGAGCATTGCTGCCTTTGTTTTCGGAATTTCTTATCGTCGTAGTTTAGGTCTTATTTTAATGGGAGTGTTGATTGCTGGAGTAGTCGTGACAGCAATAACTACTGGAGTTTATTCTTTCTCATAAATATAAAATGAAAAAACCAATTATTGTAGCTAATTGGAAAATGAATCTAATTGGCTCAGAAGCCAAAAAAATAGCAGAGAGCATTAAAGAACAATCTCAAAATGTTAAAGATATAGATATTGTGCTTTGCCCATCTTTTCTTGATATAAAAGAAGTCGCTGAGACGTTGAAGAATCAAAAAGACACTAAATTATTTCTAGGAGCTCAGGATTGTTTCTGGAAACTAAAAGGAAATTTTACTAGCGGAATCTCTCCAGCTTATTTAGAAAGTATAGGGTGTGATTATGTTATTTTAGGAAATTCAGAAAGGCGTAAATATTTTCAAGAAACAGACGAAATGATTAATCGTAAGGTTCGGGCTTCTTTGTTAGTTGGGTTAACCCCTATTATTTGTGTAGGAGAAACTATGGAAGAAAGAAGGAAAGGGATTAAGGATTATGTTGTTTTGGAGCAAATTTCTTCTGCGCTAAGAGGAGTTAATCTAAGGGCTAGTCAAAAAATTATCATTGCTTATGAACCAGTTTGGGTTATTGATTCAGCTCAAAGAATCGAGCCAAAGGAGGCAATATATATGAATAAAATAATAATACAAAGAATGATTGACCTTTATCCCTTGCCTTTGGTTAATAATAATATTAGATTTATTTACGGAGGAAGCATTAATTCTGACAACTTGAGTTCATTTTTTGAAAAAGGATTAATTGACGGATTTTTAATTGGACATGCTAGCTTAGATGCTGGAGAATTTATTAATATGTGCTCTTTAATGAAATAATAATGGATATTGTTTTTTTAATAATTTTTTTTATTAGTTGGATGGGCATTATTTTTATTATTAGTCGTAAATTCTTTTTTATTTCTAATCTTGACGTTTCTAAGATACCAAAAGAAAGAATGGCTAAAATGAAGAGGGAGTTATTAGAAAAGAAAATTGCTAGAGAAATGACAGAATTAAAAAATAAAATGATTGAATATTCTAAAATTTTAATTTCTTTTTTTAAATTTAATGCAAATAAGGGCTTGATTTATCTAAAAAATACGTTAAAATTGATTAAAAAGAAATATAAATTATTTAGATAATCTTTCTTAATCGCCAATGTAGCTCAGCTGGTAGAGCAACTCCGTGGTAAGGAGTAGGTCGTCGGTTCAAATCCGACCGTTGGCTCCATTTCATGGGTGGGTACCTAAG
>CAZTWG010000070.1:0-2463 GCA_964617525.1 uncultured Gammaproteobacteria bacterium | reverse complement strand
ATTATTATTTATTATATCATATTTTTAAGAATTAACAAATTGGTTGAGTCATCCTATTAGAAAAGATACATAAGAGAACCCCAGAAAAAATTATTATCTTTGCAATTATATTTTTTTATCCTTATTGTAGTTTACTTATTTTACTCAAGGGCAAAGGGTCAGATTATGATTTGCTATGGCGAAAAGAGAAACTTTTTGAGAAATTAATTTATAACTAAATAAGAGATTAAAATTGGTTGGATTGTTTTAGCTAGTTCTCTTTTTGTTGTTGTCTCAGGCAATAATTTTAAGATTAAAGCTAATGCTCCCGTTTTGGTTGAATCAATATTTTTTTTAACGGTTATGAGAATAATCATAGAAGTAATTTTGAGAATGGTTTTTTCTTTTTTTCTCGGCTCTAGTTTTGACAAAAACTGTTGGTTCTGGTTGGTATTCTAGTGTTTTAGTCTTAGCAATTTTGGGATTAGGAGTTGCTATTTTAGCTGGCTTGATTTTTAAATTTTATCCAACTCGAAAAGCTCACAAGTTTAATTTGGTCAAAGCTATAGGGCGCGAATAATAATAAAAAACACTATTAAAAAATTTAAAATAGTGTTTTCAAGAATTTTACATGGGAATCTAGTTCTCAAGTTTTTTTATTTTGGTCGGGGCGGAGAGACTCGAACTCTCGATTTCCTGCTCCCAAAGCAGGCGCCTTAGCCACTAGGCTACGCCCCGTTTAATATATCTGGGTTAAGTCAATATTAGTATAATAATATTTTAATATTTGGGAATAATTTGCTCCTTGACGAGCAGCAGCCATGCCACCAGCCTGAGGGAGACCTACTCCATGTCCGAGCATGCTTTGCCCTTTACTAGGTGGGTCTAATTTTGGCTGAAGATAAGCAACGGGCTCAGCAGTCATATTAGCTTCGTAAGAAGATATGGTTGCGCCATTACTTCGAGCAAAATAATAGGCTAATATAGGGTTGTTGTTATACGTAGCAACGACTCCTTGGGTTGAATCTACTGCCACTGATGTATTAGGGGCTCTTGTTTCTCTATTGTATCCTCTATATACTTGGTCAGCTTGAGTACTACGCAAAGTGAAAAGAGGTTTGCCATCAGGGGTATTTGTATATTTTGGCGTTAAATAACGGAAAATAGCATAAGTTCTCGCGGCAATCTTTTGAGCCTTTAGAAATTCAGAAGGAGCCAAATCTGATACCTCTGCTACTCCTTTTAGGTATTTTTCTAAAGGAAGTTCGTTTATTAACCAAAGTCGGTCAGTCTTAGGGTTATATTGAATTTCAATTTTGCCACGAAATTCATTGTCGTTAACATTTTGACCCCAGAATGGGCCGTTATTCCAACTGTTGATTTTGAATATATTGTCATCATCAGATGATAATATTATGTAAGAATCAGTCATTAACAGCCTTTTGCCTGCGCTGTTATTAAGAAAGTAATATCCAGTATCATAATTATAATCTATTTCTATAATTTCTCCAGCTGTATTGCGAACCAAAAGTTTATTATTTTGGTCGTAAATATTATAAAGTTTGTTATTAAGGCTTGAAATTTTAAAAGGTAAATAATTATTCTTTTCTTCTCGGTCCACAAAAAGTAATCCAACACGTATATTAGGTCCATTAGAAAGTTGGTTCCAGCGAAATTGACTGTTATCGATAGTTATTTGCGTTGGTATAGTCTGCCAAAATAATTCTTGTGGTTCTGGGGTCGGCTCTGTATCGGGGCTGGGCTGTGGTTCTGGGGTTGGCTCTGCCTCGTTTATTTCTTCAGTTTTACTTAAAACCTTAATTGCTATTTCTATTTCTCCTCCTTGGATAATATTTGAACCAGCAAATAGATTAAATTTTTCCCATTTTATCCCAGGTTCAGACGGTGCGTTAATTCTAAACCTAAAGAGAGCTTCGTCTCCTGGGTCAATGGTTAAAACAGGATTAACGCGATTAGGGGTGTAACTATTATACCAGGTAGAGTGACTGAATTTGCTTTTCATTCCATTTATTGTCCTAAGTGTTACAGCCTGACTCCCACTCCCTCTCCAGTATTCTGAGCCAATATTTTTAAATTTTACCCAAAATTCTAAAGACTGACCCGGATAAAGCTCTGGCAGAGAAACATGACTTTGTTCTAGTCTTTGAGCTTGATATATATTTTCAGCATGAGTTGTCAAAGGAAATAATGATAATGCCAGAATTAAGCTAAATCCTATTTTTAGTAAAATAAATTTTCGCATATCTTTACTCTAACTATAATTAAATTAGAAGTCAATATCTTGATACTCTTTTCTTTTCTTGATATTATAAGAATATGCCTTTAATGCAAAAAATTGGACGAAATACTATTATTCATTTTATGAGTAAAGTCATCAGTCTCCTTCTGAATGTTTTTGTTTTTGCATTAATCGCACGTTATTTGGGCGCTACTGGTTTTGGAGAGTTTACTATTGTTATTGCT
>CAZTWG010000069.1:2474-2683 GCA_964617525.1 uncultured Gammaproteobacteria bacterium | reverse complement strand
GTTTTCTTTCGATAAAAATATTTACCAGAAAACGAAAAAATCTTATTCATTAAAAATCTCTGCACTAAAAATATAAATATCTATTTCACCAGTCTTCCATGCATCTTTAGATAACCCAGCCTTTTGTTGACAAAGTTGACTCATAAATTCGTCCAATCCCCAATTGTTTTCGGTAGCTACTTGAGGGAGAAAAACACCTGAACGTAAAC
>CAZTWG010000069.1:0-2464 GCA_964617525.1 uncultured Gammaproteobacteria bacterium | reverse complement strand
ACTCCATGCTTTCCTATTTCAATTTCTTGGATAGGATTCTTTATTTTTTTAAGAGGAGAGAGAACCGAAATTTCTATATCAATATCTTTCATTTCGCCTAGACTAACTGGCAAAAATCTATTATCATCTATGGCCGACAAAACAGCCATTTGAGAAACAACCTGATACAAAGGTTTTTCTTTTTCTATAACTCTCCCGACACAACCCCTTAATTGATGATTTTCCCTTAAAGTAACAAAAGCTCCCTGGGGTTGATTTAATCTTGGGGAAATATTTTTAAACTCAGGAAACTCTTTATTTTTTAAATATCCCTCAATGCTTTGCCGAGCAATTTTTAGTAAAGTTTGTTTATCCTCTTTTGTTAAAGCTTTTGAGAATAAATCTTTTTCAGTTGAATTCTGTTGACTTTTACTAAAAACAATTGCTGCATAGCCAACTACCCGTGAAAAATCACTAGTAATGTCGCCTGAATTAGCATATTCCAAAAGATTAACCTGATTTAAACCCAAATGCCGAGCTAGAAGTAAACCCACTTTTATTGGTTCGCCTCCGCAAGCACAAGTATCCAAACCAGGCAATCCTTGCGCCATTGATTCTGCCACGGCTTTATCAAATTGTTCTAACTCTCCTGTTAGAATTGCCTGCACTGTTTTCTTATCAACCTGATTAGCTATTTCATAAGACGGGTAATGTGACAAATCAGAACTGATAATAATTAAAGTTCTGTCATCAAGATATTTGCTTAGAGCACAAGCCAGAGCTTCCCTATTTTGTTTGTAAGGTTGCCCAACAATAATAGGGACAATTTTAAAATCTTTTAGTGTTTTTTGTAAAAATGGAAGACAAACCTCTAGACAATGTTCTTTCTCGTGAGACTTCGGTCTATTAAAAATGCTTTTATGCTCAGATATTATCTTTTTTGCTAAATCAGTATCAACGTCTACATTGCCCAAAGGGGTTTGCCAAGCATCATGCAAATCAACAGAACTACCCATAAACCAATCAGTATGTGAAGGCCCAATTAAAATTACTGTTTTAAAATCCTTACCTTCCAACAACTTGAAAGCATCCGCAGCTACCTTCCCTGAAAATGCATATCCTGCGTGAGGCACAATCAATATTCTTGGAGTCCCTTCTATTTGAATTTCTTTAGATTGCAACAAAAATTCATTAATCTGTTTAGATAAAATATTTTTATCCGCAGAATAAAAAGAACCAGCAACAACTGGCGACCTGATTGACAATTCTTCTAATGATGAAACTTTTTGTTTCCCCATAAATTTAAAACTTAAAACTATAAAAATAACGAGCAAGACAATAAATATAATACCTAAAATAAATTTTAGTATTTTATCATCTACCATAATAAAACTTATTAAAATATTTATGTTTTGACTAAATTTTTATAGAGTTAACTTAACTCACTTTGTAAACTTTGTCGCCAGGTCTTACATGCTCGTCAAATTTTAATCCAATCGCATCACCCTTTTTGGCTTTTTTAATATTCTCGTGCTCGATTTGCATAGAATCTACCTTTTGGACAAAGTCCCTTTCTCCTCCTATAATATGGATTTCATCACCTAAATTCAATGGACTAGTCAGCTCTATGACACCCACGCCAATATGATCAAAATAATGAGTAATTTTACCAATTTGTTTTTCTTTGGACATAAAATTAAATTGTTAATATTAGTTAAACTATATTTTAAATAACATACCTTCCCTCTAATTGGTCCCCTATCATAACCCCTCTATCCAAGGTAATAACTCTTTTTTTTACAAAATTAACAATCTCTCTATTATGAGTAACTAATAAAACTGTGGTCCCAAATTCATTAATTTTTTCTAACAACTGGACAATGTCTCTAGTGATAATTGGGTCTAGATTCCCGGTTGGCTCGTCGGCAATTAATATCTTTGGACGATTAACTAATGCCCGAGCAATAACAACTCTTTGCAATTCTCCTGCTGATAATTGTTTTGGAAAATATTTTTTCTTATCTGCCAAACCAACTATTTTTAAGACTTGTCGTACAATTTGAAAAGTTTTTTTCTGCGGAGTATTAACTACCTCTAACGCAAAGGAAATATTTTCTTGAACAGTTTTGTTTTCTAATAATTTAAAATCTTGAAAAACAACTCCTATTTGCCGACGCAGAGTAGGGATAGAAGCTGATTTTATCTTAGTTATATCCCAACCACCTATTATAATTTTCCCTTTAGTAACGCGTTCCTGAGCAATCAATAATTTTATAATAGTACTCTTGCCTGCGCCTGATTGTCCAACGATAGAAACAAATTCGCCTGGCTTTACATGAAAAGAAACATTGCGCAATGCATAAACATCCGGCGGATAAAATTTAGTAATATTAACAAATTTAATCATAGATTGTCGTTTAATGGAGCCGCCTCCCAGATTCGAACTGGGCACCTAGCACTTACGAAGCGCTTGCTCTACCTAATG
>CAZTWG010000068.1:0-2686 GCA_964617525.1 uncultured Gammaproteobacteria bacterium | reverse complement strand
GTTCTAGCAAGCTGCCTTCGCATTTGGTGTTCCTGCTGATATTAACGGATTTAACCCCTACACCAGCAATTCCGCTTGCCTCTCCCAGCCTCTAGTCTAATAGTTTTTCTCGCAGTCCCAATGTTAAGCAAAGGGCTTTAACCAGAAACTTATTAAACCGCCTACACACTCTTTACGCCCAATAAATCCGGATAACGCTTGTCGCCTTCGTATTACCGCAGCTGCTGGCACGAAGTTTGCGGCGACTTATTCCTAAAGTACACTCAACCGAAGCTTGTTCCTTTAGAAAAGTAGTTTACACTCCGAAGAGATTCATCCTACACGCGGCGTCGCTCCTTCAGCCTTTCGGCCATTGAGGAAGATTCTTGACTGCAGTCCCCCGTAGGAGATTGAGCAGTGTCTCAGTCTCAATGAGGCGGGTCATGCTCTCACACCCGCTATCCGTCATAGGCTTGGTGGGCCATTACCTCACCAACTACCTGATGGAACATAGGCTCCTCCCTGTCCGGAATCTTGCGAAACCTTTATTGTTTTTACTTAAATAAAAACAAACCATTGACTATTAGCCCAAATTTCTTTGGGTTATGGTCATGACAGGGGTAGATTACCAATGTGTTACTCTCCCGTTTGCCACTCACCTTATGAGATCCATAAGGTTCGTTCGACTTGCATGCCTTAAACACGCCGCCAGCGTTCATCCTGAGCCAGGATCAAACTCTCTAAAAAAGATATTTGATATAACTCTTTTGAAAAACAAAAGAATTCTATAATTTGTGACCAAAAAAATGATCAATTCTCTGTCTTCGCTGAACCTTTCATTTATTTAATTATAAAGAACTTGTTGGGCTCTTACCCATCTTCCATTCCGCAATCTTTTTATGATTTCCTGACAATAAGACTTTTGGTACTTTCAATTTTTTAATTCTAGCAGATTTAGTTTTATATGTAAAGACCTCGGGTCTAGTATATTGTGGATATTCAGAATTAATAACTAATTTTTTATTACCAATCATTGATTGAGAAAAGGTTTCTTCGCTTAACGACTCTTTGTTTATAACCCCGGGGAGCAATCTAGTCACAGCGTCTACGACAATCATAGCTGGTAATTCTCCTCCCGTTAAAACATAATCCCCAACTGATATTTTTTTATCAACTAATTTTTCTACCCTCGCATCTACACCTTCATATCTGCCGCAAATAAAAATAATTTTGTCTAACTTAGAAAATTGATAAGCCATCTTTTGATTAAACTTCTGCCCTTGAGGAGTCAAAAGAACAATTTTTTGCTTTTTTCTTTTTGCTTTATTTAAAAATTTTAAAGCCTTATAAATTGGTTCTATCTTTAAAATCATTCCTGGACCACCACCATAAGGAGTATCATCAACAGTTTTACGTTTATCTTTTGTCCAAAATCTTAAATCGTGAATTTTAACTTTAATAAGCTTTTTATCTTGAGCTCTTTTTAAAATAGATGTTTGAAAATAAGAATCAAAAATGTAAGGAAAGATTGTAATAATATCAAATTGCATAAAAAAATATTAGAGCATTAGAACGTTATAATATTGCGCATATGGCATGGAATGAATAAAAATACTAATGCTTAAATATCGAACAAGAAACGCCTAATCCCTAATTATGAGCGAAGCCACGCTTAGCAAGGCGAAGCGAATAACAAGGTTCTGCGATCAATGAGCAGATTCTTGTAAAATGTCTAATGCTAAAAAATTTTAGAAAGAAGAACATTTCGCCATACTCAAGAATCTTCTTATCCACTTCGTTCATAATTAGAAACTATCGTTTGTATTTTATTCCCTATACCCTGCCTAAAACACAAAGACCGCTAGCCCATAGGATAACGATCTTATGCGTTCCTTTTATTGGAAATGATTGTTTACAGCTTTAAATCGTCAGCGCTATCATCAATCTTTTCTTCGACAACTTCTGGCTTTTTAGGAATTCTAGTTGAACCCTCAGGCTCTTCAATCTTAAGATTAACGCGAGCATTGTTGCGCAAACCTACGATTCTAAGAAGACTCCTAATAGCACGAGCAGTTGATCCTTGACGACCAATAACTTGTCCCATATCTTCAGCATTAAGCTTTAAAGAGAGTAATACTCCCATTTCGTCAACGTTTCTGACAATTTTAACGTCTTCTGGATGAGAAACAAGCGCTTTAATAATCTGTTCTAAAAATTCTTGATCTTGATATTTATCTGCCATATAACTTTAGATTACTTACCTATAATTCATTCATTAATGAATTAGTGAATATCCAGTCTTACGACCTTTGAATAAACGAATAAACTACCTTGTTAGACTGAAATTTCTATTATTTTAAATATATCAATATAAAAAAGTTTGTCAAGATGAATGCTATGATATAATTAATTGAATAATCAAATATTCATGCAATCGAAAACGAGAATTGTTAATAGTTGATTGTTAATTATTGGAAAATTCACAAGCAGTTAGTAATCAATAACAGTAATCAGCAATCAGAAATTTTTATTCCTTTTCTTCCTTATTTGTTTCTGATATCTCCTTAGAAGGCTCTTCCTTCTCTACCTTGGCTGACTTCATTTTTGCTTTACTTTTTTCTTCAGCTAATTGTTTCTTCTTTTCTATCTTTTTTTGATTTACTTTTGTAACCTTAACTTTTTCATCTTTAATTATTCCTTGAGCAAT
>CAZTWG010000067.1:1767-2786 GCA_964617525.1 uncultured Gammaproteobacteria bacterium | reverse complement strand
AAAAAAATGGCTAGAAAATTGCGGGGAAAAATTGATGCACCTGGAGCGTTATATCATATTGTTTGTCGTGGAGTTAATCGGTGTAGGATTTTTAGGTCCGTGCGAGATTATAGAAAATTTTTAATGGTTTTCCAGAAAGCAAAAAATAGATTTGGATTTTATTTATATTCTTATAATCTATTGCCAAACCATGTGCATTTTTTGGTAGAGGTAGATGAAATTTCTATCTCCGAAATTATGCATTATATTAATGGATATTATGCAGGCTATTTTAACCGTAGACACAAACGTAGTGGTCATTTGTTTCAGGACAGATTTTATAGCGCCTTAATAGATACAGAATTTTATTTTTGGGCAGTTAGCGCATATATTGACCTTAATGCGGTGCGGGCGGGATTGGCGGATCGCCCAGAAGATTATCGTTGGAGCAGTTATCAATTTTATTTTCAAAAAGATTATATAAAGAGACTCATAGATCGCGAACGTTTTTTAAGATTTAGTGGAGAAGGCTCAACAGAACAACTTCGTCAGAATTATTTAGAATTAATTAAAGAGGAGGTAAAAACAGAAAAACGTCCAAAGTTTATCAAAAGTGAAAAATTTATTTAGATGTTTAATTTTCGTTCCAAATCAGGCCATATTAAAAAAATATGGTTACAACACGCTTTAATAAAGCTTCTTGGAGAGGAGCAAAATGGGGTCTGACCCCAAATAAAAAAATATAGATGTTGAATAGTAATTCTTACTTAAAAAAAATACAAGAAACGAATTTTCTAATTTTGGTTATCTTAGTTGTTTTGATTGTTTTGTTGTCCTCGTTGGATGGTGGTCGTGGTTATTTGGCGAATAACTTATTATTATTTTTGTCAGGGATTTTGTTGTTGTTGGCCATCAAGAATCATAAATTTTGTTTAGGTAAAGCGCATTATATCTTGTTTGGTTTTTTGTTTTTTAGCGCTTTAAGTTTATTTTTTTCATTTTCAGCTTATAATAGTTTTGCATATTTTTTACAGATATTC
>CAZTWG010000067.1:0-1757 GCA_964617525.1 uncultured Gammaproteobacteria bacterium | reverse complement strand
CAGATATTCAGTGTAGGGATACTGTTTTTTGTAGTCAGTTCTCTGCATTTTTCTTACAAAGATTTAAAAATTTTCATAAATGTTATTTTAGGCACAGCATTTATACTCTGTTTAATTGGTTTTTATTTTTATATCACAGGGCATTATTCTCGCCTGACATCAATTTTTTATTGGCCAAACCCTTTTGCGGGTTATCTTTTATTTGTAATTCCTTTGGGTTTAATTATCTTTTTAAAAAGCAAGAAAAAAGTTTTTATTGCTCCTCTCCTAATTGTCTTTTTTACAGCTTTTATTTTGACTGGTTCTCGGGGTGCCTTTTTGGCTCTTATCATCCCTCTAATTTTTGTTTTTTATTATCAACGTAAAAATTTAAAAAAGAATTTTTGTTGGTTAATATGTTTAATTTTGTTAATCATTGTTTTTACTTGGTTGTTATCGGGAATGAATGAGACTCTTAATCCATCTTCAACAAAATTTTTTAGCAAACCAAGTAGTGATTCTTTGCTAGACGCCAGTAGTGGAATCCGTTTGAGCTATTGGGAAGGAGCTTGGCATATTTTTAAAGATTTCCCTTTATTCGGCATTGGTTTTAATAATTTTCGAAATGTTTATCCATCATACCAGACAAGCCCTTTAAATGCAGGTAAGTATGCGCACAATTTTTATCTAAAAATTCTAAGCGAAGCAGGTATTTTTACTTTTTTATTTTTTGTATTTTTTTTGATTTATATTTTTTCAATAGCAAAAAAGAAAATAAATTTCGGAAAAGAGCCAATAGTTTTAGGATTTTGGACGGGAGCTTTAGGTTCATGCTTGCATTGTTTTATGGACATTGATTGGTGTTGGTCGGTTAATTTGGCTCTTTTTTTCCTGTTCTGTGCTTGTTTCTATCAGTTTGTTTTGCACGCCGATAATTCAAAATATAGTATTTCTAAATTTAGTAAAATTACTAAATCAATTTTATTTTTTATCGTTATTTTTTTGGTTTTTAAAGCTAGTCATGGTTTGTTCACTGATTATTCTTTTACGCAAGCACGCAATTATCAAAACATGGGTTTATTAAAGCAAGCTGAAAAATATTATCATCAATCGTTATTTTTGAATCCCAACCCAGATTATCAAAGATTTTTTGCATATTTTTTATTAACTAATGGCAAAATTCAACAAGCAGAAATTTTGTCGCAAAAATTAAAAAGAACAGATAGCCATCAAGCTCTAAATTATCAATTATCTGGTTATATTGCTATCAATAGAAATAATTTAATTCAAGCAGAGCAGGAATTTAAACAAGCCATTGCATTAGACCCGTTAAATAGACCCGCGTATTATTTAGATTTAGCTCGGTTATATTTGGCGCAGAACAGAAAACAGGAAGCAAAAAGTATCGCTAACAAAATTTTAGGGTATTATCCTCCTGATGTAATTCAGAATAGAATGGGTTTGATTTTGCCACAGCAGACAATCACAAGTGGTATTGAAAAAGACATTGTAGAATTGCGGAAAATAGTTGATTTATAATAAAAAGGAGATATAGTAAAAATAGGGGGAATATTTTTAAAGTTTTAGATTTGGATACTGATAATGAAACAGTCAGCCAATTTTTAGGCTTAGCCCCCAAATAAAAGACTCTAAGCAAATAAAATGAATAAAAAAATTTTAATAGGTGCAGCCAACTATTGGCGTTCACCATATCAAGTAGAGAGTCATCAATATGCTAAACAATTCTCTCGGCATGGATATCAAGTAGCTTTTGTTTC
>CAZTWG010000066.1:0-3197 GCA_964617525.1 uncultured Gammaproteobacteria bacterium | reverse complement strand
CTGCATGGTATAATGGCCGTGATGGCAAACAAAATTATTCTTTGAATTTTGATGGAGAGGATGATTATGTTTCAGCAGTAACAAACACAGAAAATTTATTAGGTACAAACCCTTCAGAATGGAGTTATTCTGCTTGGTTTAAAACAAGCGGAACAGTTACATCAAAAAAAGAGATTATTTCTAATTACGATTCAGATGGAGGTGATTCATTAGTAGGTATTTGGACCGGAATAAATACTGATGGCAATACTGGTAGAATATTTATTAATGTTAGAGGGACAGGTGCCCCAAATTATCTATATACTCCTTCAGGAACTAGATATGATGATAGTCAATGGCATCATGTGATGGTGACAGCAAAAAAAGGAGATTATGTTAAAGGTTATATTGATGGATTTAAATTTACTTCTGATGCAAGTGCTTCTTTGGGCAGTGGTGACTATATTGATACTGCCCCATTACGGATTGGTGCTTTAAGGTATGGCGGAAATGTTGCTGAATTTTGGTTAGGTCAAATTGATGATGTGAAGATTTTTAATTATGCGTTATCCCCGTTACAAATTAAAACGGAGTATAATCTCGGTGCTGCTAGATTAGGTACAGGCAATTAATAAGTAAATAGAGTTTTAACTAAATATAATTTGTAACGGGGACCCAGCAAATTAAGACGGAATACAATATGAGAGCTGCGAGGCTTGGTACGGGAGAATAAAAGATTTCATATAATGCTGACCCCAGAGGA
Organism: uncultured Gammaproteobacteria bacterium; assembly: GCA_964617525.1. Taxonomy (GTDB): domain Bacteria; phylum Patescibacteriota; class Patescibacteriia; order UBA2591; family UBA6264; genus JAIPGN01. Next base: position 2,455 of record CAZTWG010000066.1, on the reverse strand, counting down.
GCGCGTTCCGCCCACCACTGGGGTCCAAAAAGAAGTGGGGGGTCTATCTGGAATAATTTATGTTTTTAAAAAAGTTAAAAAAAACAAAAAATCGGAACAAGGGACAAAAAAAGAGAAAAAATAAGAGTTTTGGATATTTTAATCCAGTTTTTGTTATTTTGGGAGTAATTGTAGCTGGATTTTTTGCTTATGAACGAACCGCCAAAGAGCCATTAGTTTCTTTTCCCTTTGAACCAGAAAAGGTTGAACAGGGGGTTGCTAAAGAAATTGTTGAGACAGAACCAGTTATAAAAAAATCTAAAAAGGGTAGTCCTCAAGAGTCCCAACAAAAATTAGATAGCGGGCTTTTTACAGCAACTTTTACTGACGGTTTTTCTGGCCAGGCATGGTTAGATCTTGGGCAGACTGATTTGTACTTTGATTGGACTAGTACAAATTTGCTTTTTCCGCTTTCTATTGCTACTAAAGAGCTTACGGCACAAGATGCCTTAAGGATCAAAAAACTAGCTATTTCTAGCGACAAAAATCAGGAAGATATTTTGTCTTTACCAAAGATAACTGAATTAGTGGCTAAGAAAAATCCTAAACAAGTAGTAATTACAGACATTAATGGTTCTAATTCATATATTATTGGGTTAACGCAAGAAAAGGCATTTGAGCTGTGGATATATAATCCAGCAGAGGGTGATATTAGATTATTGTTTGGGAAAATAACAGAATATCCTGGGCATCTTGCTTTATTGTCTCGTGCCAATGGTAATATTTTTGTTTTATGGGCAAGTTATTTTACTTTGGGCTACGAGATAGATAATGATATGAGAGTGAAGGACTTAACAGATAGTTTCGGCTGGAGGATTTCCTCAAATAATTCTGTTAAACTCTACGAAATTGATGGTTTTGTATATATTCTCAACGAGGACGGCTCAATTATTCGCTATAACGATGAAATAAATGTCAGGATTGATAAAGAATTTTGGTTTACATATAAGCCAAATTTTTTAGAAATAATTGGAAACAGTTATTTAAGGGCTGGAGTGCCAAATGGGGCAACAAAGACTTATCAATTTAAAGATAGTGGTTTTAATCTGCGAGGAACACGCCAGGTTGTTTCCAAAAAAGTGAATTTTTCAGTTAAGAATATTGCGGCTGCCGAAATAAGAAGGTTAAATGCTGGCGTTGAGAATAGTAATACAAAATATTTTTTATCAAATGATGGAGGATTAAGTTGGAATGAAACAACTCCTGGGCAGATTGTAATCTTTGAAAATCAGGACAATGCCAATGATTTGCGCTGGAAGATTATAATTGACCCAGATAAAGATGTTTCTAAAACAACACCTTATCTTAATTCAATTAATTTTAAATATTGGCTCAGAAGGTAAATTTGTTGTATAATACGGGGAAAGTGGTATGATAAAAACGTCAGTCGTTAATGAGGACGCTAATTATGCAGGAGCGACAATATAAACATCTGGCGTTGGAATTAAATAAATAATATAATTTTTAATATATAAATATGGGAAAAGAAGAAAAAGTTTTTAAAACATTTTTTTTAACAGGCCTGACGGTTTTAGTTTGTTTGTCAGGCTTGTTTTTTGCGCGAAATGTGAGGGCTATTAATATTGAGGGAGATTTGGATTTACAGAATACATATAAGGTCATTAATATGGCTACTACAACTGATAATGCGGATGCTGCCACTGTTGAATATGTAAAGTCAGCTGTTGAGGGGACTGAAGGGATCGGTATTTGGCGGGATGCTACAACTTATATATATCCTAGCACTTATACTAATTTTGTTATTTTGGATAGTGGTAGTGTAGGCATTGGGGATTCTAGCCCAGATGCAATATTAGATATTCTTAATACAGGTTCGGGCATATCATTTAGAGTAGATGATTCATCAGACGGAGAGACAACTCCATTTGTAATAGATGCCGATGGTAATGTTGGAGTCGGGACTAATGACCCAGTGGGCATAAAATTAAACGTGGAGGGTAATATTGAGGCAAGTGGTGGCATTACAGCCAACGATTTCATATGCGCAGATTGTTTGGGTTTAGCTGAAATATCAGATGTTTATATTCTTAACGCAGGCGATACTATGACTGGTCCGTTAGTTATGAATAGTACTTATTTAAATTTAAATAGGGCTGGCGCTTCGGACACTGGTATTCAATGGTATAACGCGGGTTATAATGCTTGGGCTCAATATATGTCACCGTCTGGGGCTGGCGCTGGGCCAAAAGGCAACCTAACCGCTCCGAGTGGTAATTTGGTTACAAGTTGGGGTTTAAGAAGTTTTATTGAAAATTCTAGTGGGTATGGTTGGACATTTGAATCTGGAACATTAAGTGCTACAACCCCTAATATTGTTGCTGAAATTCGAGCGAGTGATGGTAGTATGCAACTTGATGGCGACCTTACAGTGAGTGGAGCTTCTACTAATTTTAGG
>CAZTWG010000065.1:1422-3216 GCA_964617525.1 uncultured Gammaproteobacteria bacterium | reverse complement strand
ATTTATACTGACACCCAATATGTCAATGGAAAAGTTGACGAGATTTTAACAAAATGGGGGGCTTATTCCGCAGCTGATATAATGGGCGATTTGGATACAGTTAAATCCCGCATTGGCACTTCCACGGATTCTTCTTCTGACGAAACATTATTTGGCAGAACTAAATTTATTAAAGAGAAATGGGGAACGCAGACAGCGCAAACCATTTACGATACAGCCAAGGACGCATATGACACTATTGTTTTGGCCAGGGCTGACATTGGCTACGCAACTTCAAGCACAGCTGTTTATGACGATATTGTTTTGCTCAAGGGATACACTGATGATTTGGAAATCTTAACTGGTCATCCAACTGATTCTTCTTCAGCTAATACTTTGTTTGGTAGAGTCAAAGGAGTAAAAGAGGAAACCGATAAATTGATAGAAAATATAATAGTGGTTGATGCTTCAGTTAATGGTAGCAACGCTTCAACAACTCAATTTGTGGCTAACTTAACTCAATCTACTGATGATTTCTATAATAATAATGTTTTGGTCTTTACTTCCGGTACTAATGCCGGTCAGGTAAGGAGAATTATTGATTATGACGGGACATTGAAAAAAATCACGGTTGATCCGGCCCTAGCAGAAGCACCGGCAAATGATAATACCTTTAGCATTTTATCGCAAACTGCAAAGGCTGGAATTGACGCTCAAACAATCTGGACTTATGGCACCAGAGTTTTAACTGCGCCTGATTTAGATTCCGGTTCACTAGCTACTTTGTCTGATTTGCAAAAACAATGGACGGTTTATCTTTCTGATTTTCGAGAAGTTTTAGCCGGTAACATTTACCGGGCAAAATTGTGGGTTTTGAACTATGAAAGTGTTCCTACTGATGCTTTTGCTACCACAACTTTGACAATTTATGATGCAGTTCGCAACAAGGTGGTGGAAAATGTGGAAATGACAAAAATATCTACAGGGATTTATGAATATACTTATAGTGTGCCTTCAGGTGCGGTTCAAGGTGTTTGGGAAACAGATGTTTCTGTTGAAGTAGAGGCAGGCAAAATAATCAAGAGAAATGATTATTGGGAAGTTGAGGGCTCGCCGGCCCAAGTGAAAATAAATTCTATAACTGACAAAACGGTTCCTTCTGTTTCCGCTAATGTGACAATTTCTAATGAAGGTTCAGCCGGTTATGAGTATCAATATGAATGGTGTGCAGTTTCTAGCGAGGACAATCATTGTGGCGGAGATGATGATATATTTTATTCTTCTGCGGCAAAATATATTCAGGCAGGCGAAGATTGGAATACTGCTTTAAATGCCACTGTTTCTAATGCCGGCAGTTATTGGTTTAAGATGGTTGTTTACTATGGCACAGAGAAATCAGGTGCTTCTCAAACATTTACTGCAGTTGAAGAGGAAAGAGGAAGGGAAGAAGTGTTAACTCCGCGAGGTGGTGGTGGCGGGATTATTACTCTAGAAAAAAAGAAAGAGGAAGAAAAACCGCTAAGCACTCTTGCAACAACTTGGGAGTGGATTGAAAAAATTTTGAAGCGTTTGACTGGTGTAGAAAAAAAGACTACTACTTTAACTTCCAGTGTTACCAGATTAGAGGTGAAGCTTGCTGAGTTAGACAAAAAAGTGGTAAAAGTTTTAAAACCTGCCCCGCCTCAAATAATTAAAGAAAAAGTTGTTGAAAGACGAGTAGTGGTAAGGAAGCCAATGCCTCAAGTCCCAAGAAGAAGGGCCAGGGTTAGATTAGAATCTTACTAAATAATAAATAAAAAATTATGAGGATAAGAA
>CAZTWG010000065.1:331-1412 GCA_964617525.1 uncultured Gammaproteobacteria bacterium | reverse complement strand
GAGATATTCATTTAGAATTTTGAACATATGAAGATAAGAAAAATTTACAATGGAATAAAACCGCCCGAAGAAAAACCAAAAAAGGGTTTCTGGAAAAAATTTTTTAGAATTTTAACTGTTGAATTTGCCTCGCTTTCAATTTTGGAGGTTTTGCTAATTGTGACTATTGTCGGCGGAGGGATATTTTACATTAAAAACATCCTCAAAAAATCTTACGAAGAAAGATTAACTGAAAAAATTAGTGGCTTGGAGAAATGCCAGAAAGATTTAAAAGAACAAGCAGAAGAATATGCTTATAATAAAGTGAGAATTGCTGATACTACAAATATTTTATTGACTTTGCAGGATTATAATTTTGATGCAGGAAATTTACCAGAAAGTTTAGAGGAATTAGAAAAGAAGAACTATTTAGATGGGAATTTGTTAGACCCAGAATTTGGCAAGCCTTATTATTATAAAAAGTTATCTCCCGAAGATTATGTTTTATGTATTTATTTGTCAACTGGCATATGGGGAACTAATGTTAAAGATTGTCCGAGTAAAGAAGAATTTTTAGCTCCCACAGATGAAAAGGTTAAAAAAGAACAAGCAGAAAAATATTCAAAAGAGGAGAAGACGGTTATTATTTCTCAGGCTGTTACCAGCTGGCTAAGAGTGAGACAAGATCCTTCTTCAAATGCCAAAATTTTAACTAAAGTTTATCCGGGCGAGGAATATAAAGTTTTAGAAGAAAATGATAAATGGATAAAAATTGAACTTAAAAATTCGGTTAAACTTGAAGGAGAAGTTTTTAATAGTGGCTGGGTGTGGAGAGAATATGTGGAGTAAAATAAATCCGGCACCTTTTTAGTGGGGGGCATTAAACTCTGCCGAAACACCGTTCCAAAGTTTCTGATATTCAAAAAAGGTACTGGATAAACAGAGCATAATAATAGGCAATATTCTTTTATAATACCCCGCCGCTCCCCCGTTTTTCAAAAAAGGTTTTCGCAGAGGCAGGCAAAATTTTGGGGAGGAATTTGGGGAGAGGGAAAAAATTTGTTTGCTGTCCCACGAAGTAAAAGTGGGGGTGGCTCTGAAA
>CAZTWG010000065.1:0-321 GCA_964617525.1 uncultured Gammaproteobacteria bacterium | reverse complement strand
AAAAGGATTTTTCTGCCCAGCAGGTGGTGGTTCGTGTGTACAAAGTGTCCCGAGCAAAAGCCACGTTATAGAAAAAATATTGGATGCTTTTGCTCTCCAATTTTTTTGCGTTCGCCGGAGGCGAACACAAAGCAAGTTTTTAGTCCCGTACTTTACATCCCGACGAAAGTCGGGATGTAAGACGCGGGATTCGCCAAAAACTCAGGCGCGGGGAGTATCTGAGCAAAGCTCCATTCGGTTATGTTGAATAATCACAAAACAAGAAACATAGAACCAGACCAGAGTTCAGCTAAAAGAGAAACTGGGAAAAGAGTCGCTCTC
>CAZTWG010000064.1:0-3228 GCA_964617525.1 uncultured Gammaproteobacteria bacterium | reverse complement strand
GTCCTCTTTCTTCACCCCCTAAAAAGCGCTTCTGTGAGCGAGTTTTAAGCTGAAATATCGGATTTAATAAAAAACCGTCCAATTATTCAATTAATCAACTGGGATATGACTGAAAAAACTAAAAAAATATTAATAATTATTGGTTTTATAATCTTAGTATTGCTTTTAGCTTTTCTTCTATATTTTGTTTTTTTTAAAGCGCCAATAGTGATTGAGCCAATAGAAAAACCTCCTACAGAAATTTTGCCACGCTTGCCAGTTACCAAAGAAGAGTGGGATAGAATGACTATTGACGAAAGAATTCAGCAGGATTTACCACTTATTAAGTGGGAAGAGGAAGATAATTTGTCAGAAGATACGATTTCTGCAGAAGCTGATGTAATCGCCTCACAAATTGATGAGGTCGCTCAAGGTAGAAGAACTTGGGTGAGCCCAGTCGTTATTGACCCAGTTATGTCAGCTACCCTTAGTGCTAGTGGAGACACTAGCATCTACTATGACACTAAAACAGGTTATTTTTATGAGACAGATTATTTAGGTAATAAAACCTTAATGAGTGACCAGGTTTTCTATAATGTGCAGAGTGTCAATTGGGCTCCTAGTAAAGACAGAGCAATTATTGAATATCCAGATGGATTTAAAGTAATGTATGATTTCAAGAAAGGGAAACAATATACATTACCAAATAATTGGGAAGATTTTTCTTGGGACCCTGCTGGCAATAGGATTGCGTTTAAAGCTACTAGTAAATATTCCGAGAATAATTGGCTTTCTGTCTCTTTGGCTAATGGTAGCCAAGCTAAACCAATTGAGCATTTAGGGGATAATGCCGATAAAGTCACTATGAGTTGGTCTCCAAACAATCAAGTTGTAGCTTTTTCAGCTACAGGTAGTCCGCGAGGAGCTTGGGAACAAGAGATGCTCTTGATTGGTCAAAATAACGAGAATTTTAAATCTCTAATAATTGATGGTCGTGATTTTGAGCCAAAATGGTCTCCTCATGGGGATAAGCTTGTTTATAGTGTTTATTCGGCAGAGTTTGATTACCAACCTCGTCTTTATATTGTTGATGGACAGATAGATAATCCTGGGGCAAATAAAAAGGTTCTTAATTTAGCTACATGGGCTCATAAATGTACTTTTAATAATAATGGTAGTTTTTTGTATTGCGCAGTTCCAAAAGAATTGCCAGAAGGTGCGGGATTGGTTAAAGAGTTGGCAGAAGGAATTAGAGATGATTTTTATAAAATCAACACTGAAACAGGTCGTGTTTCTTTCTTGGCTGAGGGAGCTATGGGTGGATATAATGTTAAAAATATTTATATATCTAAGGATGAAGATTATTTATATTTTACTGATGCCGAGAGTCAACGTTTAAGATATATAAAGCTAAGATAAAGCCATGAGCATATTTGTTTGTTCAAAATGTAATAGTCAATTTCCTAAATGGTTGGGGCAATGTCCAGAATGTGGTGCATGGGGGTTAATTTCTAAGCAAAGCTCGGCCAATTTATTTAAGCAAAGCAAAAAAATTTCCAATAAAGAGGGTTTAGTAAAATTTGACCGATCAGAACATCAAGCTTCCTCAAAATTAAAAACAAAAATAGAAGAAGTAGACAGAGTCTTGGGAGAAGGCATGGTTCCTTCTTCTTTGATTTTGTTAGGAGGTCAGCCAGGGATTGGTAAGTCAACCTTAGCGCTTCAAATTGCTGGTCAGTTTTCTAACTATTCTGTTTTTTATATTAGTGGAGAAGAATCAATTTCACAAGTTCAGTCTAGAATTAAACGTCTAGGGATCCAAACTGTGAATTTAAGATTTTTGGGTGAAACAGATATTGACATTATTGTTTCGGCAATTGAGAAAAATAAACCTCGTTTAGTTGTTGTTGATTCTATCCAAACAGTTTCATCTAATCTTTTATCTACGGCAGCTGGGAGTGTTAATCAAATCAGGATTGTTCTTTCTCGGTTAAGGGAAGTAGCTATAGCAACTAAATCAATTATTTTAATTATAGGGCAAGTCACAAAGGAAGGTTCGGTAGCTGGACCAAAAGCATTAGAACATTTAGTTGATGTTGTTCTCTATCTTGATGGTGATGCTAGTCAGCATTTTCGCTTTTTGAGAGCAATTAAGAACAGATTTGGTTCAACTCAGGAGATTGGGGTTTTTGATATGAAAGAAAAAGGATTGATAGAGGTGAGGAATCCATCAGAAATTTTTTTAGCAAATCGTAATCCGGAAACTAGTGGGTCAATTATAACTTCGGTGATTGAGGGTCGTCGGTCATTTTTAGTTGAGGTTCAGGCTTTAGTTTTTAGGACAAATTTTGGTTATCCTCAAAGAAAAAGTAGTGGATTTGATTTAAGTCGCTTGAGCCTTCTAACTGCAGTCTTAACCAAAAGGCTTAATTTAAATTTAAATAATCAAGATATTCATATTAACATTGCTGGTGGTTTAAAAGTTAAAGAACCAGCTATTGATTTGGGAGTTTCTTTAGCTATTATTTCCGCATTCAAGAATAAGCCTATTCAGGAAAATTATGCTGTTTTTGGAGAAGTTGGATTGGCGGGAGAAATTAGAAGCGTTGCTTTCCCTGAAAAGAGAATACAAGAATGTTTGAAAATGGGATTTACTAGAATAATTTGTCCGTTAGATTCAAAATTGCCCAACAAGAAAGAAATCCTTCAGGTTAGAAACCTAAAGGAAGCAGTTACTGAATTAGAGAAAAAAATATAGCAATAGCTATTCTGAGTGCGTTATATCGATAGATTTTTTTACTTTCTTTATTAAATCAGGACAATTTTTTATAGCTGTTTTGGCTGCTAGTCTAGTTTCTTGAATTAATTCTGTGTCAGTTAATTTAGCAATTTTTAGAGAATCCAAAAAACCAGATTGCTCATTGCCATAAATTTTCCCTGGACCTCGTAATTCTAAATCTTTTTGAGCTAATTCAAAACCGTTTTTTGCTTTTAATAAGGCTTTTAGCCTTTTTTTTATTTTAATCCCTTCATTCCCAACAAACAAAAAACAATAAGATTGATCTGAGCCACGCCCGATTCTTCCTCGTAATTGATAAAGCTGAGCTAATCCAAAATGTTCTGCTCCTTTAATAATCATTATTGTAGCATTAGGGACGTCAATGCAAACCTCAACTACGGTAGTAGAAATTAAAACTTTAATTTTATTGGAACTAAGGTCTTCAATGATTTTTTCTTTTTCTAAAAACT
>CAZTWG010000063.1:2220-3300 GCA_964617525.1 uncultured Gammaproteobacteria bacterium | reverse complement strand
GGCTGATAATTTTTTGGTGGGCACTAGTACAGTTCTTAACGATGCTATGTTAACAATGAATGACGCTAATCGTTATATCTGGACACCCGCTAATGGTTGGGGTGTTTATTGGAATACCTCGGGTAAAACTATTGAATATAATGGTAACAGCACGCAAATAGGGTATATAGATTTGAACAATGGAAATATGCAAATGGACGGGGCAATTACAGCTACAACATTTTCGGGAGATCTTTCTTGCGTAGATTGTGTTAACGCTACAGAGGTAGAAGATATTTATGTTTTAAATACTACTGATTCCATGGATGGTAATCTCACAGTAGGCGAGAATGTTTATACTGGTGATTTATACCTTGGTTATGATAACACCTCTGCTACTATTACAACCAACGATACTGATGAAAATTTAATAATTGATCCTAATGGGAGAGGAGATATTATTTTGCAGAGTAGAGTCGCTATTGGAACGAATAATATTTCTAATAGTTTTGTCGTAAAATTAATTGATAACGACGGTGCTGATGATTTTAAGATTTTAGATTCTAATGAAGTCCCTGTGGCTAGCATTAACAGCAATGGCAAGCTTACGGTTAATGAATTTGACCCTCCATATAATATTGATGGAGTAATATATGCCACTTATGGGCATTCAACAACAGGATTAAAGGAAGAAACTGTTGGGAAGGTAGAACTTTCTAAGAAACAAGGGACAAAGCTTTATAGCGCAGAGATTGATTTTGGTGAAGCTGAAAAGGGTTCTGATTTATGGCTTTTCCGCCAGATTACAGCTTTTGGCAATGATTGGAATGATTTAGTAGTAACACTGACTCCAGAAGGGAAAGCAAATGTTTGGTATGAATTTATCCCAAAAGAGGATAAGCTAATTATTTATGGCAATAAGTCAATAAAAGTTTCCTATCGTTTAATAGCTCCTCGTTTTGATTGGCCAGAAAGAGGCACTAATTTGTATAATGGTACTGGTGAAGCAGACAAGGGAGTTGGTATATTCATTAGATAGGTTGTGTGTTTAGGTAATCAGGATACATATATAGGCAAAATTAAATAGGACAAATAAATTTG
>CAZTWG010000063.1:0-2120 GCA_964617525.1 uncultured Gammaproteobacteria bacterium | reverse complement strand
GAAACGAGAAAGGAATGTGCAAGCGTTGTGGTTGCGCAACAGGCTCTTCATCGGGAGGATAATTTAAAAATTGGAAACAAAAAAGTAATTTATTGAATAAAGAATATGGAGAGATGGGTTATGTTTATATTTAGCATGAAAAATTATTTTAAAAATGGATTATTTGCAAAAAACAAAAATAACAGCCAATGATGTCCTTTCTAATATCAGTAAAGGGAAAATCAATGATGCTTTGAATATTTTTAGTTTACAGCAAAATAATATCCAGCAAGATATTATTCAGATTCTAGGCAAAAAAAGAATTACAGCAGGCACACCTCTAGTTTTGAAAGCCCTAACAAGTGATAATAAAAAGGTTTTAAAGGTTGCTATTTGGTCAGCTGGTAGATTAAAGATAAAAGAATCCACAGAGAGATTACAAAAGCTTTTTCAAAAAATTGAAGACAAGAAAAACAAAAGGAGCATTATTTGGGCTATTTCTCAGATTAAAGGTGTTAAAAGTTTATCATTTTTATTAGACATATTATTAAAGAACAAGGACCCTTATTTAAACAAGGGTCTTTGTTTAGCTTTTCCGAAATTTGGGAAGAAATCAGTAACGACGTTAATTAACGCATTAAGAAATAAAGATTCTGAGATTGTCCAACAAGTAGCTGATATTTTAATCAGAATACCTGGGATATCAGACAAAATAATTCTTTTATTAAAAGATGATGATAAACAGATTCGACGAGTAAGTGCCTACATTTTAGGAGAAAAAAAATGTTCTAAAAGCATTGATGATTTAATAAATGTATTAAATGATGATGATTTGGGGGTTAGAAGTAAAGCAATTATTGCTTTGGGGAAAATAAAAGCGAAAAAGGCAATCCCTTATCTGTCTGAATTTTTACAGGATAAAAATATTAATATTCAAAGAAAAGCTATAAAATCTTTAGGAAATATCGGTGGAGAAAAAGTATTAGAGAGTTTAATTAGATTAAAAAAGAATATTCTTCCCAAAAGTATTAATGTTAATCTATTGGATAGAACTTTATTTAATTTGGGATATAATCCTAGAGTAAATATTAATAAAGAAATAAAGGATAGATTAGAAAAAGACTTAAAAATTAATCAAGCTTATTATTTGGCAGAAGTGGTAGAAGGGCTGGAAAGCATAGCTTTTTCCGACATAAATCAGGAGTTTTCTGTAAATTTGATAGAAAATTTACAAGGGAAAATTATCTTTGATTACAAAGGAAATATCAGAAGGCTTCGTGAATTAAAATCAGTAAAAAATATTTATTTATTCTTAGCGCAATTCAAAAAAGAAGATGTAGAAAAAACATCAGTACTAATTGAGAAATTAGATAAAATAGATATTTCATATCTTACCTCATTATTCCAAGGGAAAGATAGTAAATTTACTTTTTTCTTAAATTTAAGAGAATTAAAGGGCTCTTCAGCGCGAATACAGTTGTCTCGTACTTTTAAGCAGTGGCTGATAAAGAAAACTCAGTGGCTTGCAGTGCCTAAGGGCTATAATGTAGAATTTAAAATTATCCCAAATAAGGATAGTTTTCTTTTATGTTTAAAATTAGTTAATTTTTTAAATTATGGAAGAGAATGGCGAAAATTTTTGGTTTCAACATCATTAGAGCCATCATTAGCTTATTTAATGTGTTTTCTTTCAGGGATGTCCAGTAACGATATTTTCCTTGATCCGATGTGTGGCAGTGGTACTATAATTATTGAGAGAGCATTAGCAGGGCCTTATAAAAAAGTTATTGGTTCGGATATAGACAGAAAAGCGATTCAATCGGCAAAAATAAATATAAAAGGAGTGGGGCAGAAAATAGAGATTCATCAATGGGACGCTATTAGTTTACCATTAAAGGAAAATTCAGTTACAAAAGTGGTTGTTAATATGCCTTATGGCATACGAGTCGGAAAACATGATTTGAATTTAAAGCTTTATTCGCTGTTTTTTCAAGAATTAAAAAGAATTTTGCGCGATAAGGCAACTATTGTTGTTTTGACTCAAGAAAAAAAATTAATATATCAGATACTAAAAGAAAATAGGGAATTCCAATTAAAAAAACAAATAACGATAAATATTGGAGGGCTTGAACCAGATATAT
>CAZTWG010000062.1:0-3302 GCA_964617525.1 uncultured Gammaproteobacteria bacterium | reverse complement strand
ATATCCAATTTTTTAATCAAAGAGTTGAAAAAAAATAAAATAAAAATTTATCTACATACCTTAAATAATAATGAAAAAATATCACAATATCGCAAAGAAGGCGTCAGTGGCATATACACCGACTTCTATATCCAGAACAAAAATAATATATAAAGTATTCTTGATCGTTATTTTTGCAACAACTAATTTATCGATTCTTGTAGTATCTTCGTGGGAATCTAATAGCTTTTTTGGCTTGTATAAATGGCTTCAGGTCATAATTTTTATTATTCTTTTACTATATTTTCTTTCTAAAATTTCAAGGATAATTGGACTTTTTTTGTCTACAATTATTTATTTACTATACCTATCTATTTTTATTTATCTCGCATTGTTCGGAAATAACCCTAATTTTTACTTTATCAAACGCATTACTCAGAGTTATAGCCATAATATAATTTTAAGTTTAATCTACTATTTGATAATTTTGTCCTTTGTTGCTCTTTTAAATTGTTTATTTATTGAAAAAATAAGATTAAAAATCAAAAATAAAACTATTTATTTAGTTCTACTTATTGTAACCTTAGTCCAATTTTTTATTTTTCCGTCTGCAAGCAATGAACTATTCATTTCGGTCCGAGCGTTATTCTGCAAAGACAATGTAATAGAATATTATCAAAATGAATATTTGGATTTAATCCAAAAATCCGAGAAAAACAGAGAAAATATAATATCTCAAGCCCAAAAAATTAACCAGAATGAGACTCCATCATATTTAGACAATATTATCATCCTCCAAGTAGAAAGCTTAAATGGTTTTTTGGTTAATGAAAAAATTACTCCTGTTTTTTTAAAAATAGCTAAAAACGGTATTCTTTTCCCAAAATTTTATAGTAACAGCATTGAGACTATACTGGCTCAAGAAAACTTACTCTGTTCTATTCCTGGCTCTTTTGAGTCAACATTAGTTGCTAGTGGTTTTGACAAAAAAATCATTTGTTGGCCAGAAATAATGAAGTATTTAGGATACAAAACATTTTTTCTTAAAAGCTATGACCTGGGCTTTACTAAAACGGGAGAATTTATGCAAAATTTACACTTTGATGAAATACATGCTAATGATCTTATGTCTAAAGACGACCCTCAATATTTCTGGGGTTTTAGGGAGGACATTTTCTATCAAAAAGCTTTTAGCTATATTCAAAAGAACAAAGAAAGACACAATTTTTTATACATAGAAATAGGCCCAACCAATCATTGGCCATTTATTACTCCATTAGAATTAAAAAACTCAGTCCCTTATAAAAATCCTAAAAACCATCGCGAAAGAATAATAAATACCACTTTTCTGCAGGACAAGTATTTAACTATTGCTTGGGAAGATATTAATCAACTTTTTCCTGAAAAAAATTACACCTTACTTATTTTAGGCGACCACAGTTGGCCAGCTGAGTTTCACCAAAACAATACTTTTAACCAAAGGATGGCTTTTGAGGAAAACTTCACCACTTCTTTAGTTTTGATCATGGGCAACGAAGAAAAATATAAAAATAGAAAAATAAATGGCGCTTATAGCCACTTAGACCTTTTGCCAACATTTTTGGATTCCTTTGGGATTAATTATCCTGAAAATAAATTTAGCCAATCCTTCTGGCCCGAACTCAATGGCAAAGAAAAACTTAACAATAAATTTATTCCATTGATCCAACCTTCTGATTATAAGTGCCCCTTAAGTTTTATCAACAACAATTTGAAGTATCAATATAATTCAGATAAAGAACAGATTATCTTTTACGATTTAGAAAAAGATCCTGGAGAAAAAAATGGTCAAGTTCTCAATTCTGTTGCTGGGGAAAATATAAAAATAATTAAAGAATTATTAGAATAAAAGCTATGAAGGTTAGGCATAATCTAAAAAAGAAAAACGTCTTAATTGTCATCCCAACATATAACGAAGAAAGGATCATTAAACAAAACATTGATCAATTATTTGATTTTTGTGAAAATAATCTACAAAAATATAAATGGAGAATAATCGTGGCTGATAACGGTTCAACAGACAGAACAATAAAAATCGTTAAAGAACAAAAACAAAAATATTCTAATTTAGAATATTTTCACTTATCTCAATTAGGAAAGGGGCTCGCTATTAAAAAAGCATGGCAGGACTATATAGCTGATGTTAATATTTTTATGGACGCTGATTTAGCCACAGAATTGAAATTTACCCCTACTCTAATTAAAGGAATAGCTGAAGAGAAATATGATCTAATCATTGGCTCACGATACCACAAACAAAGCAAATGCAAAAGGCCTTTAATGCGCTCTGTCTGTTCTAAATCCTACAACTTTATCCTTAAAATGTTATTTAACATTAAGCTAACTGATACTCACTGCGGATTTAAGGCACTTTCTAAACCAGCTGTTCAAAAAATTATTCCAAAAATTAAAAATAATGGTCTTTTTTTTGACACTGAGCTCTTAATATTAGCCCGTCACTACAATTTAAACATCAAAGAAATACCTGTTAATTGGACAGAGGAAAAGGGAAGAAAAACAAAAGTGAAAATTTTAAGAACAGCTTTAGATTACTTAAAAGAAATCGTTAAACTAAAATACCGTTTACTATTGCAATACCATTCATTGTAATATTTATTTTAAGAATAAAAAAATACACCTGACATTACTATGTCAGGTGTATTTTAATTAATATGTCAATGCAAAATAATTCCCACTCAATTCGTAACACTTGATAGGCTTGTCACAACAAAATCAATCAAAGCATAAGAAGACAGAACAATGACTAAACCTATTATGGCATTAATTAACAATTCTCGCGCTTTTTTAATCTTTTCGGCACTCCCTCCAGAAGTCATCCATGTTATTCCACCGACAACAAACAATACCAACAAAATAAGACCCATTATTCCTAATACTTTTTTGAAAATCTTACCAAGTATCAATCCTATAGAACCACTGGTCTTAATGCCTGCCTGACCTGCTGCGACTTCAAGCCCTTCGATTGGAGAATCTGCAAAAACCTGCATACCAAAAAAGAGAAATAACAAAACAATCATTAATAAAGCGCAAGAAAATCCTTTCCTTGTGTAAATGGAAATTTGCATAAAAACTTATAGTTACCTTTTACGCCCCCTAAATTACTACTAATCGCCAGTCACGTCTGTCAATGCGCCTACAATAAAATTAGTTGCTGCGTACGCAATAACAATAATGACTAGCCCAATAACTGCTGAGCCCATTAATTTTTGCGCACCCTGAATTTTTTCTTTGTTTCCGCCAGAGGTCATCCATTGGAAGCCAGC
>CAZTWG010000061.1:0-3333 GCA_964617525.1 uncultured Gammaproteobacteria bacterium | reverse complement strand
CTTCTCCTCTATCAATGGTCTGTCCAGATTTATGAATCAAAAGTCCAGTGCTATCAATAATTTCTGTTTTAATTCCATTTACCTTTGTTTCTGAATTATTAAATTTCATTTTTAGTAGCTTGCCCGAACAACTACCAATCCTGCGGTTTGTTTCCATATTTGTTATCAATTTTTCTAAAAAATCTGGTTGCAATACAATATCTGGATTCATTACTAAGATATAGTCTGACTGACTAATATTAAAGCCCTGATTATGAGCAGGAGCAAAACCTAAATTATGAAGATTTTTTAAAATAAACAAATTTTTAAAAGATAGATATTTCTCTTTAATAAACTCAACAGTTTTGTCTCTAGAAGCATTATCAATAATTAAAACTGAAAAATCTTTATATATTTGATTGAAAACTGAATCTAGACAATTTTCCATAAAAAAACGACTATTCCATGTAACAATCTGAATTAAAACTTTAGATGTTTTTTTTACTTTGATTTTCATAATTCTTGTAGTTAAAAATAACAACAACTGAAATTAGATAGAATATTCCTAAAGCATGAAATAAATATGGACCAGTAATAGTTGCTACGGCTAAACTTAATAAACCAGACCCAAGCCCAATTAGTAATCTCTGCTGATTAACATTCCCATGCGCTTTCTTGAACAATTGCCTTCCTTGATAAAAAATAATAGCCAAGATAAAAAGATATAGAATCAAACCAAGCAGTCCTAATTCTAACCAAATCTCTAGATAACCCCAATCAATATGGAACGTAATGTCTTGTTTTTGGGAAAGGGGGTTTAAATAAGATATGGTAGACCCTAATCCATGTCCAAAAATCGGCTTTTCTCTTATTTTTTGTAATAAAGGTGACAAAATATTTAAACGAGTAGAAGCGCTTAGCTCACTATCAGGGGAAGTCATGCTTTTCATTCTTTCTTGTAGATAAATCATATTAGGATTTTGATTGATTAAAAAATTAAGAATCCCAAATTCAGCTACCAAAAAAAATATTACTAAGAAAAAGAAAACTATCCATTTCTTAAATTTTAAGCCTTGAGCTAAAAAAATCAATCCGAAAAATAAGCCCAAAAAATAGGCGCGAGAAAAATTTATCAAAAGTGTTAAACTGGCTAAGATGGCTAAAAAAATAACACTCTTTTTTCTGGTAGAACGATGGGCTATTAAACTAAGAAGAATTAAGAAAAGGGGTAAAATTAATAGATGAGCTGAGCTAACAATCCGAAAAAAATTATTTCCAGCTGAAGTAGCTTTACCAAAAACCGTCTGTCGCCACCACCAATAAAATTGACCATGAACGCCAACTATACCAGTAGCAAAAAGAGCTAACACTATGATAGTTAAAAGAGAAATGCCTATGATTCCTGCCTGGCAAATCTGTTTACTTTTTTCTTGGAAAAATCTTTTCCCTATTATCTCTGATAAAGGAAAAATTAAGAAAAAATAAGAATAATTTATAAAATCCTTAAGAGCCAAAAAATTGCTATTGTTAAACCATCCGCGAACAAAAGACAAAATAACCACGAATAAAAAAGCTAAAATGGCAAAAGATAAAGGAGATCTTTCTAAAGAAATTAAATTCTTTAATTTTTTGAAAAAAAACTTAGGCGGATAAACTTTCTTTAGAAACCAGACAAACATTATTATCGCAAACAAAGACAAACGGAGAGAAACGCCATTAAAACTAAAGCAGTGTCCTTCGTGCCCAGCTAAAAATTCAAACAATAACAGCAAAAACCCATATTCAATTTTACGCAAACTTAGAATAATAGCTAAAGAGATAATTACGAAAAAAATTATTTCTTGTAACGCAGGATAAGAACGGCCCAACAAAGACAAAAACTGAAATACAAAATAGGCATAAACAATAAAACGAACCTTAAATATAGAATTAGTGAATTTTGACATTTTGTTTACTTAATATTTTTTTAATCCTCAAAAACAAACCACTTACATAAGCTAATCCCAAGCTTAGTGGTGATAAAAGCAACAAAACGTTAGCTTTCCACGGATAATATTTTCTGAAATAATGAATCGCGCTTCTGTTATAAATCCTTTGCTTGGCAAGAGAAAGAACTTGAGCAAAACTTTGAGACCCATAATGAATAATAGTAGGGTTAGGAGAATAAACAACCTTCCATCCTGCTTGTTTTGTTCTTTTGCAGAAATCAACCTCTTCAAACCAAATATAGAATTTTTCATCCAACATACCAATTTTAGATAAAACTTCTTTTTTCGTCATTAAAAAAGCCCCCATAACTTGGTCCACCGAAGTTATTTTTTCATAATCAAAATTTGGTTGAAAATAATTTCGCAAAACACGAGCTCGCGGGAAAATATGATGTAATTTTAAAGAAATCATTATTTGGGGAATAAGCCTGGGAAAACTTCTAACTGATAATTGTGTTTGTTTGTCAGCCTCCCATAAACGACAACCCAAGACTCCCCAGTCTTTATTTTTCTTCATCAACTCAACTGCCATTGCTAAGCTCCCCTCTTTTATAATCTCTGTATCAGGATTTAACAATAAAACATATTCTCCTTGAGCTTGTTTTATGCCCTGATTATTGGCCTTAGCAAAACCTAAATTTTGATTATTTAAAATAATCTTCAAGTTTTCTTCTGTTTTAAAGTTAGCTAAAAATTTCTTACTATCATCACGAGTAGAATTATTATCAACAACAATAATTTCATAATCTAAATCATGTGTATTTTTAATAATTGAAAGTAGGCATTTTTCTAAATAATGCCTTACATTCCAATTAACAATAATAATCGATAAAGTCATAATATTAAAATACTAGAACATTTAAACAAAATTATCAATTTTCTCCATCATTTTGCCTATTTTAATCTCCCATGATTCCCCTTTAACTCTTTTTGCTCTCTTATCTCTTAATAAGATGTTATCTTCTTTGAGCGCTAAATTTATTTTTTTATTAAAATCTTCATAATCTCTTGCAATATAAATAACATCTTGAAACCCTTTAGTTTCTGGCGTAGGAGTTGTAACTACTGGCCTTCCGCAAGATAAATATTCTAAAAGTTTAAGGGAATAAGTAGATTTTATAAATTTATCTATTTTGTGCGGAATAATAGCCACATCAAAACAATTGATATAATTTGGGGCTTGAGAATGCGGGACCCTTCCCAACAAATAGACATTTTTATGCCTCTTTAATTTTTCTTTAAGATCTGATTGCCAAATTGGTCCAACTAAAACAAAAGATTTTTTAGGATTATTTTCTGCTAAATATTCTAATAAATCCACATCAAATCTATGTTGTATTGTGCCCAAATAGCCAATGATTGGACT
>CAZTWG010000060.1:0-3462 GCA_964617525.1 uncultured Gammaproteobacteria bacterium | reverse complement strand
GTAATATGGAAGCCTGTCACAGAGAGAAAGGGTGTCGGGTACCTTTTCTAAGGCATTCCAAGGCACTAGCCCACTTTCCCTTTAGAAATAAATAAAACAAAATTCAATAAAGAGACGCAATATAAAACCTTATATCTCTTCCGAAAAAGAAAAAAATAAAAGGGTACCTGACATCGTTGTTCCCTTAGGTAAGGCAAAAATAGAGGCCTTGACCTCTGTTTGTTCACGTTTTTGCTCCGAAAAACGGACTCGAACTTTAATTCCTTTTATATTTTGTTGAGATAACAACATAGTGTTAATTTATCTTTTTTACTATAACTAAACACTACAGAATGTCAATAAAAAAATGCTAATCTCAAAAGATTAACATTATCAAAAATAAAAAATGGTACTCACATAGCATCTAAAGAGCGAACTCTTCGTCAGCTAAAAGAACCGAAGTTCTAATGCAAGTACCACTAATAGATTAACATAAATAATACTTTTGGCAACACCATAACTGTGGACAACTTAGCATGGTTGATCCCAGGGGTCAACCATAAAAAGAGGGACCCCAGTCCCCCTTTTTTAAATCGCGAAAACAAAACTTTTACCATAACTGACCCGTCGGGTCAGTTATGAAGTTAATGTCAGGAAAGCGAAGGCCCGAGGGGAAGGAGTGATTCTCCAAGACCCCAGGCCTTCTGGTTAACGAATATTTTTAGTATATTCCTAACTTTAAATCGGTTTTAAACGCTCCGATCAAAACGTTATTAACTAGGATAAACGAGTGAAACTGTTTCAGTTTTGCTAGTTTTGTTTTATTTAATAAAATTTTCAATCCAATCTGGCCTATCAGGAGAATCTGTTTCTAATATTTCTCTCCACTTTTCATCTGTTAAACGATCTTTCATTGGCCAAGGGAATTCATAATAACTAAACATTGGACCAACGGCTAAACCAATCCTGCCATCTTTCGTTTTGTGCGCAACTATAACCCAATCAACCTTGCCTGTTCCAACTTCTAATGCTTTTTTGGTATTTGATTCTGTATGTACATCAGCAATAATTGTTGTTTTAAAGGCGTCATCTTTGCCTTGTAATGATTTTTCCTCTTGGCTACCAGGTAATTTTACTCCTTCTTCGATGGTTAGAGCTGAGGCCAAGTCTTCAATAATAGCATTAAAACTTTTATCAATCTCTTCTATATAATCATAGTCCCCTTCACTTAATGCTTTGCCTTCTAATTCTTTCTCTGAAATTTCCTGCAATCTAGCCATCATGTCTCTGCTTTGTTCTAAAGATTTTTTAACATCTTCTGTCATTACACCCTGCTCTTCCAACCCTTGAATTAAAAATTCAGTAATAAACTTAGCGCGCGCGAATAATTCTGGATTTGGCTCTACATAACCATAATATTTAGCAGCCATGGGTGATGGCCCCATACTGCTGGTCTCCTTCATCATTACTGCCTTAGTATAACTTTGTTTAACATAAAGAATAGTGTCATGTCTTAATTGAGCCCAAGAAGACAAAGCAGTAACCAAATCTTTATTTTCCCATATTAGTGATTGCATCCAATTAGGATAACCTTTAGGTTTTTTTTCTAAAACTGGTTGAATCATCCAAAGCCAAGAATTATATAAATTTTCAGTCCATTTCTCTTGATCGTAACTTTTGACCAGATTTTTCATTTCCTGACTTTTCTTATTATAATCACAAAATGTTGACATATTTTTTTTAGCCAAAACCTCGTCAGCTCTTTTGGAACCCAATACTGACATTACATCTAAACCTGTTGGCATAAACCTGCAAACATTCCATAATTGTTCTTCGCTTAATCCCCCACATGCACCATTAACATACATTTCCATTGCCTTAGAGCATACTTCATTCCAATATTTTATCTTATCTTTATCCATGTTTTTACAGGAATAATAAAAATCTTCGGATTCACTTAATTTTTCATAAGTTTCCTTACATCGGATAACGTTTTTATAATACTTTGAATTTGGATTAACCCCAACATTATTATAAACCATATCCGATAAAATATGAGAATCAAGCGCGTATCTTTGTCCCATTAACCTTAAGCCCTGCGTTGTGTCTTTTAAATTGCCAGCTAAATCAAATTCAAATCCACCTAAAATTTTTGGTCCTCTTATTTTTCTAATTTCTGCTTGCATATTCTCAGCAATCTGTTGTTTTAGTTCTTTGTTTTTATCAAATTCATAAGTAAATAAATTGGAAACGGCTGTATCGTATTCATAAAAAGTCAGGTCATCGGAAGCCCCAGCAAAAAAGCCCGTTACGGTATATATTTTATTCCATAAATCCATAACATCTGCTGATTTCGCAACGTCGGTCAATAAAACAGCTTGTTTAGTCCAGTTTTCGCCCACTGCCTTAAATGTCATCCTTCCCAACCACGTCATAGATTTAAAATATTGTTTCAACTCTTCACTGGAAGTATAGTGTCCTCTAGGAATATACTGACTATAGTCTTCGCAATAACATGATTTAAGGCATATTTTCTTGTATAAATCTTGAAACTTCCATATCTTGCCTTGATACTTTACATTACCCTTAACCTCCTGATTGCAGGCATAATCTAATCCAGGAGGATATAATCTAACGTCACAAACGCTTGGACAATCCTTGCTAAACAATTCATTTTTGAAAAATCCTTTATGAGCTTCTATCCTTTCTATTTCATGTTCTACATCTTTTTTGACACTTTTAGGAACATTAAAGCTTGGGTCTAATAATTTTTTAGCAACCGATAGATAGGCCATATTTCTTCTTGATAGTTCCTTTAAATTTTCGTCACTCAAACTATTACGCTGATTCTCTGATTCGCTGATTGTTTTATCTAAAAATTCATTAAGCATTGAGGTTAATTTATTAATCTCAATATTCTTGAGAAGTTCATTAAACTCAATATGGGATAAATGCATTACTGAATCAGCGGTAATAATAATAGGTACTCCGCTTTCGTCATATTTTCTCTCACCATCTACTAGATAAAGCCTTGAATTACTAAGTTTATTATATGCATGTTCAAATCTGTCATTATTGCCAGCTATAACGACAACTCCATTATTTTTTAATACTGCTTTTTGCTCTTCAGTTAAAGCTAAATTAAATTTTTTCTTAATATCCCTTTCATAATTATCTGGCATTTCTTTTAAGGGCAATTTGTATTCTGGATTGTTGTATTTTTTCTTAGTAAAAGAATAAATTGGCGCGTTATAGCTCAAATTAGGTTCGTTCATCTTCCCTGTCGTATACTTAACAGCTCTCTCAACAACAGGTCCTTCTGGCTTCACACAGCCAGAAACTAAAAACAACAGGAAGAATAACATTCCTGCTGAAAATGAGATTTTAATTGCCTTTTTCATAATTAAATTACTTAAATTTTTTATACGATAATATTTAATTACAAGGTTCTGCGAACACAGTGAGCAGGTTCTTATGATTAAA
>CAZTWG010000059.1:0-3483 GCA_964617525.1 uncultured Gammaproteobacteria bacterium | reverse complement strand
ATCAATTATTGCGTTGATTAGTATTTATTTATATCTGACTCGTTTGGTGTGGCAGGGATTGTCAGCGGAAGATAAACTGACAACCCTTGAATCTATGTATAAAAAATGTCAAATCAGGGGAGGCGAAAATTGTGAATTAGAAATAGCAGATAGGTTAAACGATGTTATTGATACTCAAAAGATTGAATTAATACAAATTATTCAAGACGCAAGTAAGCCAGAAGAAAATAGGATATTTGCGCTAAGCATGTTCTTTGGTCTTTCAAGGGGCAATAACCAGCCGATTGATATTCAAGAAGCTGATTTTTATTATTCAATTGCAATGGAAAGTAAAAATCCATTTGACCTCCGTCAACTTGCTTGTTCTTATTTATTGGAGGCGCAAATAGATGATGAAAAGATTATAGCGCTTCAAAAACAAATGATTACAAGCCAAGAAGTTCATTCTGATTTTAAAATAAAAGCTCTAAAAAATTTAACCACGACCAGTATTGATGGCTTGGAAGATGTTTTACTAACAGATTTAGCAAATCCCGATTCTAGCGTTCGTTTAGAAGTTGCAAATGTTTTGGGTAGAATAGGAGGAACGGAACAAATTCCCAAACTTATGAAAATCGCACTTAGCGAAACAAATGATTTGACTGGCAGAAGTTTAGCATTATTAACTATTGAAGATATTGTCAGTAAAAATACCATAGACAATGTCGACGAGTTGGTTGCAAGCTTAGAACCGTTATTAAAGCATAATGAGTATACAATTAGAGTGGCTGCCGCTGATGTTTTAGAATTACTAACTAACAAAACGCAAAAAATTCAAGCTACATCAGATGAAGTGGATGATTATATAAGTAATACGTTTTTAAGTGATTATTAGTTGCTAACAATCAATAATTAATTATTTATGATATTTTTTTTGTATGAACATTAAACATAAAAAAGGAATTTTTTTAGGACTAGTGTTTTTTTTAAGCATTGGCATTCCCGCCAATGCTTTTGCCTTGCCATGGGGTTCAATTCTTTATCATACTTCTGAAGACGGTAAAATGTATGGTCACAATAGTTTCGAAAACTCTTTTATTTCTGGCAGAATTTATCCAGGCGCAGTTGGGATTTATATTGGTAAGAGCCAAAAAACAGGGATTCCACTGGTTGTTGAGGTAGATTATGGCGAAGTGCGTATTATCCCAGCGAAATACTTTGTTGATGTAGACGAGGGAGAAAAATTTGTTGGAGCTAAAATTCCTAAGGATTTTCAATATAATCATAGAATAGCCAAATCAATGATGAGAAAAATTGTTGCTCAAGAACATGAATTTTTTGATTATACTTATGTGGCTCAAAAGGGCCCGCAAAGTGGAGAATGGACGTCTGTCGGTTTTGTCGAAAAAATATACGAAAGCGCGAATTCTCCGCACCTAACCTACCACCCAGAGCCCTTAATGAATTATAGTCATTATGCTATTAATATTACTCCAGATGGTTTCGATGATCAAAATGAGATTAATGATTCTCGTGATTGTTTTTCGTTGTCTCAAGAATTTTCAAAAATACATAAATTGGGTCGAGGAGATTTTTGGGAGCAATTTGTATTTAAAGAATTTAAAGAAATTGTGGCGATGATTAAGACAAAAATAGATATTAGTAGAATTTTAGAAATAAATATTTTTGGTCGCAACCATGAAGGAGAAAGATATCTTTTCTTCCCTGCCACACAACTTAATCAACATAGTTTAAAAAATGTTCCCATAGATATTGAGGTTGCCTCTTCTCATAAATCTCAATTAGTTGGCGGACTTTCAAAAAGACGTCGTCAGATTTATATGACTCTTGCTTTTAGCAAGAGAGTTGTTGATGAAACTGGGAAATTGTGTACTAAAGCTTTTATTTCTAGAAAATTTGGAGTTTTGTCTAAGATAACTAATTTTTTTAGTTCTGTAAGGTCATGGCTAACGATTGGTAAACAAATGACAGATTTATCTGATTCTAATTTAATTAAAATTAATTTAAATTTTTTAGAAAATAATAACTTAGCAGACAACCTTGACGCAGCTTTAGGATTTTGGCACAAGACACGGCAATTTATAGAATTTGGGAGTAAGGAATCAGACGAAATTGCTGATTTGGTTAATAAGAGTTTATTAAGTGGACCAAAAGCGGATGCGAAAATAGAAAAATTATTATCAGATATAGATATCAGCGATACTCCTGTGTTGGAAAAAGATTTTTTCAATAATAGAGATATTGGGGTTTTGACCTCAACAGATTTTGTGGGGGGTGAGGGCATTTTAGATGAAGAATTTATTTTAGACTTAAAATTAGAAAAGAAGCTAGAAGACAAGCTTGATAGGCAAGAATTAGATGAAGATGTTGTTCGAGAAGAAGAAAGCGAAATCGAAGAAGATAACAATGACGAAGATGAGGAAGAAGATAACAATGACAATAACGAAATTCCACTTCGTCACTATTTTGATAGCGACATAGTAATCAATGAATTTGTGTCAGACCCAGCAACAGGAGAAACAGAATGGATTGAGCTCTTTAATAACACTGACAATTCAATAGATTTAAGTAATTGGACAATTGAAGATAACACTGAAGCAAAAAAATCACTTAAGGGTTGGACCCTTAAGTCATACGACTGGTTGGTTTTGGGTCAAGGGCAAGATTTTAGTTTTTTCTTAAACAACGCTGGCGATATCATTAAACTAAAATACAACGATACAGTTATTGATCAAATAACTTATGGCAATTTTGATGACGGCAATATGAGTGATAATGCTCCGGAGCCAATCAAAGAGCAATCTTGCGCTCGCAACATTGATGGGCAAGATACTGATAACGACAGGAATGACTTTTCAATAACAACAACATTGACAAAGGGGGTAGCTAATGTTATTACTGAACCTAAACTTGAGCCGGAGCTTGATACTACTGCTCCAGAAATATCCTTATATTCTTTCCCGAATTCTTTAACTAACCAAACTTCAGCGCAATTTGAATTTTTTGCAAATGAAACAGTTATTTTTTCTTGCCAAATAGATGAAGAAAAACTGCAACAGAATTGCAGTTCGCCACAAAATTATAATGGCCTCCTCGAAGGAGGTCATATTTTTTATTTATGGGCAGTAGACCAAGCAGGCAATATATCAACAAAAATTTATGAATGGACCATTGATTCAACAGACCCGATTTCAAATATTAACCTTTCCGATAATGTTTTTAACTCTGCTTCTTGGCCAGGCAAGATTGAAGGAACCGCATCTTCAAACGCGACTACAACAAGTGATATTTTAAAAGTGAAAATTCAACTTCAAAAAGGAACAGAACCACGATATTTAGGATATGCGACTTCAACCTCTGATTTAATATGGAGTGATTCTTCATCTTGGACGAATACAATATTGGGAAACACTACCAGCACGACGCCTATTTGGCATTTTGATTTAAGTGATTCATTATTGATTGATGATTATTATTCTGTTT
>CAZTWG010000058.1:0-3529 GCA_964617525.1 uncultured Gammaproteobacteria bacterium | reverse complement strand
CCCTCCAACAGTGACAATATCAAAATTTTTCATAATAATAAAATAATTTAATTAAAAGTCTCTTAATTGAGCATAGAATCTTTTCTTCATAATCTCAATAATATTTTTTTGGATTTCATTTATCTCTTCTGAGGTTAATGTTCTTGAAGGTGATTGATAAATAATATGAAACGCCAAATTACGTTTATTCCCAAATTTTTTATCTACAAAAATATCAAACAAATCAATACTTTTGATTAGAGGATTAACATTAATAATCGTTTCAAATATTTCCTTCCATTTATATTTTGTTTCAATCAAAAAAGCTAAATCACGTTTAATCGGTGGGTAAGGGGAAATGGGAATATATTTCTTTGTTAAGTTTTGAAAATTTAGCAAAAACTTAATATCTATCTCAAAGACAACAAATTTGTCTTGCACTATATTTATCTGGCCGATCACTCTCTTGCCAAAATATATATCTGAATCCTTATAATCTATGCTTGATAATTTTATGCCCAATGACTTAAAAATTAAATCAATAACCCCTTTGGTTGCGAAAAAAATATCCTTATCTTGAGTATAAACCAAGCCAGCTAGTCTCTTTTCTTCTTTAGGGACAAAAACCTTGCCAATCTCAAAAATGTTAAATTCAGAGAAATACGCTATGTTCTTGATAGCGTTATTTATTAAGCCAGGGACTAAAGACTTGCGTAAATATTGTTGTTTAGTATTTAACGGATTTGCTATTTTGACAAATGTCTTTTCGTTAGTAAAAGCATAATTGTATACCTCGTCAAACCCACAACCACGCAGAAGTTGTTTAAGGTTTTTTTCTAATACAAATTCTAACCCAAAACTATTTGCCTCTAAATCAGCCTTAATTGGTTTTGCGAGAATTTTATCTAATCCATAGATTCTTATTATCTCTTCAATCAAATCTTCAAAAATAGTTAAATCTGTCCTATAATTTGGTGGCGTGACAGAAATACTTTTGCTATCTATTTTGCAAATTTTACAATTTAAATTTTTTAAAATCTTGATAATCTCTTTATCTAAAATATCCGTGCCAATAAATTTTCTTGCTCGTTCAAAGTTAAAAATAATATTATGATGTTTATTTAATAGAACCAGACCCCTTTTATCTTTGACGTCATAAATCTTACTAACTACTTTTGCTCCTATAATTTCTTGAATTAATCGGATTGCCCGAGAAATTCCTATCTCTGCAAAAACTAAAGGCAAACCCTTTTCAAACCTAAGGACAGCCTCTGTCCTCAAACCTAAACGCCAAGCAGTTCGCCTTACACTGACAGGATTAAAATTAGCTGATTCAATAATAATCTTTTTAGTATTATTATTTATCCCTGATTCTTGCCCGCCGATAAGACCTGCTAACGCAATGGGTCTATTGTTACCTACAATCACTATATCATCCTTTGTTAACTCGTATTGCTGCTCGTTTAGAGCTAAAATTTTCTCTCCAGGGCGAGCTTTTCTTATTATAATCTGTTTTGATTTTTTGTTTGTAGAAATTTTATCAAAATCAAAAGCATGCAAAGGTTGACCCATTTCCAACATAACATAATTCATAATATCAACAACATTGTTGATTGGCTTAACGCCTAAATTACGCAATCTGTTTTGCATCCACTGAGGTGATAGAGAAATTGTTACGTTATCAAGAACTACCGCCATGTAGCGAGAACAAATATTTTCCTCTTGAATTTTTATATCTAATCTTGTATCTTGCTTTTTGATTATATTTTTATTTCTTGTTTTTTTAATTTCGTCATCAAACTTGAGATTAAGATATGCGCTAATTTCACGAACAAATCCTAGATGGTTAAACAAATCTGGACGATGGGTCATTGATTTATTTTCAATATCAAAAATAATATCGTTTAGTTCTAACGCATTAACTATCGGCTGACCAACCTTAAAATACTCTGGAAAAATACAAATACCTTTTGCATCTGATCCAATACCTAATTCTTCTTCAGAACAAAGCATACCATTTGATTTCACCCCCCTAATAATGCTTGGCTTTATAACTTGATTGTTTGGTAACACGGATCCGTTTAAAGCTATTGGGACCTTTTGCCGCTTCTCTATATTTGGGGCACCACAAACTACTTTTATCTTTTCTTTGCCAATATTAACAACAACCAAATGTAACTTATCGGCGTTAGGATGATTTGTTATATCAATAATTTCTCCTATAACAATTTTATTGTTTAATTCTTTATCTAGTTTTTTAAAACCTTCAGCATTGGCTATCCCCGCTCTCAAAAATTTAAGCATTTTTTCTGCCGGGACTTTTCTCAAAGAAGGTAACAACTGTTTTAACCAATTATAAGATAAAAGCATATTAATAAAATTAAAATTGTCTAATAAATCTTAGGTCTCCTGAATGCAACCAACGGATATCGTCAATTTGATGTTTCATCATCACTAATCTATCTAGTCCAACGCCAAAAGCAAAGCCAGTATATGTATTTTTCGGATAACCAACAGCTTCATATACTTTTGGATGGATCATGCCACAACCAAGTATTTCCACCCATCCTGTCTGTCCACAAACTTGGCAACCAGAACCATTACAATTCAAGCATTTAAAATCCATTTCAAAGCTTGGTTCAGTGAAAGGAAAATAACTTGGCCTCAAACGAACTTCAACTTCTTTTTTAAATAAAAGTCCTAAAAAACTCTTTAATGTGTGTATTAAATTAGCTACACTTATTTCTTTGCCAACGGAGAATGCTTCTAACTGATAAATAGTGTGCTCGTGAGAGGCATCGGTAGCTTCATTTCTGAAACACTTACCGATTACACATACTTTTAGTGGTGGTTTTCTTTTCTCCATTACATGTATTTGCATTGGTGAAGTATGTGTCTGTAGCAATAATTTTGATTTTTGATTTTTTTTAGATTCTATAAAAAAAGTATCCCACATATCACGCGCTGGATGTCCCTTGGGAATGTTCAAGGCTTCAAAATTATAATATTCTGTTTCTATTTCGTTGCTTTCTAAAACTTCAAATCCCAAAGAACTAAAAATCTGAGCAACGTTAAAACGCATTTGCGTCAAGGGATGCAAGTGCCCAAATTTTATATTTTTACCCGGCAAGGTTCTATCTATATCAATTGAAGAATTTGACCCACCTGAAGACAGGCTAGCTTTAGTTTTATTTATCTCCAAAATAATTTCTTGTCTAACAGTGTTAGCCAATTCTCCAACCTTAGGCCGTTCTTCTATCGGTAATTTTTTAACATTACGCAGAACTTTAGTCAACTTACCATCACGTCTACCCAAATATTTCTTCCAAACATTATCTAAGGATAATGCATTTTTAGCGCCACTAATATCTTTTAACGCTTGCTCTTTAATTTCGTTAATTTTAGAAATCATAAAATTTAAAAAATACTTAAGTTGGGATATTCAATCCCTAATCTTTCTTTCTCGGCAGAAGTAAGACCACTGAGATAAAGATAACCCCCTATGTTTTCAGGGAGTTTAAGTCCTTCAGCAGAAGTAAGACCACTGAGA
>CAZTWG010000057.1:0-4006 GCA_964617525.1 uncultured Gammaproteobacteria bacterium | reverse complement strand
ATTTATATAAGCATCAATTAACTGATACTGAAATTAAGATTTTATTAGCTTGTGACAATGGTTTAAATCATTGTATTCTTACTAAAGAAAATATGCTTGCTATAGCATATAAGATTTTATTAAATAAAGGATATAAAGTAGAATGGTTTAATAATGCTGATGAACATAAAATTTATTGGTAGATAAAAAATAGTAATAGTCTATTTGACAGTTTGGAAAGACAGACAGCAATAATGGCGAAATGGGTAGCCGCTTCTCAGCTTGCGAAAACCGCAAGGAGACAAAAGGTTGGATACGGCTCGTAGGCGAGCAACGTTGTTCGAAAGCCAACCATGTAGGGTTCAAATCCCTACTTATTGCTAATTGATATGATTTTTTTTAAAAAGGATATTAGGTGAAATACTTTACTAGTGATTGGCATTTAGGTCATGAAGGTTCAATAACTTTTATGAAAAGACCTTTTGCTAATTTGGAAGAAATGGAAGACTGTTTTGTAAAAAACATGTGGGGGCTTCCTAAGGGGTCAGAGCTCTATCATTTAGGTGATTGTGCATGGAACACTAAAGCGCTAGAACATTTTTTGAAAAGAAAACCTGCTTGGATTGGATTACATCTTATATATGGAAATCATGATAATCGAGTAAATTTTAA
This sequence comes from uncultured Gammaproteobacteria bacterium, assembly GCA_964617525.1. GTDB lineage: Bacteria > Patescibacteriota > Patescibacteriia > UBA2591 > UBA6264 > JAIPGN01. Next base: position 3,355 of record CAZTWG010000057.1, on the reverse strand, counting down.
TATTTTGAAGAGATATATAAATTCACTTGATGATATAAAAACTATTAAGATAGATGATCAGAAAATTGTATTATGTCATTATCCAATGGCTGTATGGAATTGTAGCTGTTATAATAGCTGGCAATTACATGGACATATACATAAAATAAGCCCTCCATATAAATCTATAGGAAAGCAATTAAATGTAAATGTAGAATTCACTGATTATAAACCTGTTAGTTATGATGAAGTTGTTGAATTAATGAAAGATAAAGAAGAACATCCTGAATATATAGAAATAAAGAAAAGGTTTGTTCGTGAAACAGGAATTGATATATACTAATAACTATTTATAATTAATTGACGAAAAAAAATGAAAATGGTATAATAGATTTAGAAGTTAAAGAAAAAGAAATTAAAAAAGTTTTAGGCTATGATAATTTGATTTATTCTGCTGGAGGATTATTCATCATGGAAGGAATAATAGAGCGAAAAGGGAAAAGGTATCTCTTTCGTGATGATGATGGGAATTTTATCGGGTTTGTCGGCTGGGACATAGATAAGGTCGGTTTTAAAATCCCAAGAAACAAATGGGAGCAGTTGCCTAGGAACAGCCATGTTGAATTATTTAGCTTAGATAATCCTCCAGCTACTGTGAGCTATGTTCCTTTGTTGGCTCCTTTTGAGTAATAATATATAAACAAAAAAATATTGATTAAAACAATTAATTGACGAAAAAAAATGAAAATGGTATAATGGATTTAGAAGTTAAGAAAAAAAGGGGGTGCTACATGTTTGAAGAGAAGACAATTGAAGAAATTGATGCTATAATTAAGGAAGCTAGGGAAGCTAAGAAAAGAATTATGAATGCTGAAAAAGCTAAAGCTGATGTTAAAACAAAAGAGATTCTGAAAGATGTTAAAAAAGGCGATGTATTAGTTGTTGTTTTTAAGGGCGAAGAGGTTCCTGCTACTTTTGTTAAGTTAACTGATAAACGATTTGTTGTTACTATTGGAAGAAGAGATCGTACAATTATGTTTAATAAACTGATTTCTATAAGTTAATAGATTTATTAAAAAAGAGAGAATAATGAGAAGATTAGTAGTTGGGGATATTCATGGAGCTTATAAAGCACTCATGGATGTATTAGAAAAAGCTGAATTTAATCCTAAAAAAGATATGCTTATAGGTATCGGGGATTATGTAGATGGGTACTCTCAAACATTTGAAGTTATAGAGTATTTACGTACATTGCCTCATTTTATAGGAGTTCGAGGAAATCATGATGATTTTTTCCTTGAATGGACGGATAATTCAGAAAAGCATCCTAATTATTTATGGACTTCTCAAGGCGGAATAGCAACTCTTAAAAGTTATAATTATCAAATAAATGAAGTTCATAAAAAATTTTTAGAAACTTTACCTTATTATATAGAATTAGACAATAAATTATTTGTACATGGTGGTTATAATCCACAATATGCTATTGATTATCAATATGGTTATGATTTAACTTGGAATAGAAATTTAATTCGTAGTGCAGTATTAAAAAGGCCATTAGATTCTATTATATATGATAAAGTATTTTTAGGTCATACAGCTCTTAAAAAAGTATTTATTAGTGAAAAGGTAATTGGAATTGATACAGGAGCTGGATGGCAAGAAAAACTAACTATCATGGATATTGATACATTAGATTATTGGCAAAGTTTGCCGACTGCTGAACTTTATCCTCATGAACAAGGAAGAAATTAGTTTTAGTTATATTGGTTATTTTGGTGTGCCAGTTCATCATTAGCGGAAATAATATAATCCCCTAGCGTTATGTTATTTTATTAGCAAACTGGTTTTTTTGCCCTTGTAGCTTAACGGTAAAGCAATGGCTTTGTAACCCATTAATATCAGTTCGACTCTGTTCGAGGGCTTTAGATTAATAAAAAAAGGAATAAAATTTATGGCAATTTGGGATAAAGAACCAACGTTTGAGAATGAACTTGCTAAATTTTGGATTGAAAAAGGATTAACTAAAGCGATTAGAGCACCTTTTCTTAATGGAAAAGAGGGATTAAAAAATATAACTGCATGGGTAGTTTATGAAAAAAAAGAAGATGCTTATAATTATATTTTAACTGATCATTCAGTTAAAGAAAATGGAGAGATCATATATTCTAGTGAAAGATTTGAAGATGTATGTGGGCATATTGATATATTGCGTTGTGCTTGTAAATTTTAAAGAATATATGCTCCTGTGATGAAATAGGTAGACATGGTAGGTTCAAAACCTATTGTTCGTAAGAACGTTCGAGTTCGAGTCTCGATGGGAGCAAATAATTATGTGTAAACCAAATGAAGTTGAAAATTTTAATAAAGAATTTAGGAAAGAAGCAAATAAAATGCTTAAATCAAAAGAAGAGGTAAAAAAATTTCTAATAGATGCTGGTATTCTTACTACAAAAGGTACTCTTAGGGAAATATATAGATAAATATTATTATGCTCCTGTGATGGAATAGGTAGACATAACAGACTTAAAATCTGTTGTCCGTAAGGGCGTTCGAGTTCAAGTCTCGATGGGAGCAAATGGGAATGTGGTAAAGTTGGCTATTACGCTGGCCTGTCAAGCCAGAGATCACGAGTTCAATCCTCGTCATTCCCGCTTTTTACGTGCATAGATTTTTAAACCATAGTTTTAAGTTTATAGAGATTTAAATTTTTTTGTACGTGTTTATAGTTGGGTGCCTGAGCGGTTTAAAGGAACAGATTGCTAATCTGTCGGTACTTGGTATCACAAGGGTTCGAATCCCTTCCCAACTGTGGTCATAGCCCTATGGTGAAGTGGTTTAACACATTGGTTTTTGGGGCCAACATTCAAAGGTTCGAATCCTTTTGGGGCTGTTTAAAAAAAATAAAAAAAGAGGGGAATATGATTGTAAAAACTTCTATAGATTTTTATGGAATAACGTTAGAAGTAGAAGCAGAATATAAAAAAGGAATTTCTGCTGTTTTAACAGCAGACCCATATTATAGTAACCCACCAGAATCTGATACTTTAGATGTATACAAAATATTTTGTAACGGAAAAGATATAAAACCTGTTGTTGATAATCAAGCTCTTTTAGAGATTGAAGATTTAGTTTTTGAAGAAATTATTGAAGAAGCAACTGTTAAGTTATAGGAAGTATTTGTTTTTTGATAAAAGAGGTTAATATGTATTATTTTTGTAATGAGATAAAAGGAAATTTATTTAAAAGAATTAAAGTTATTAGAGAAAATTATAAAATTAATAGAAAAGAAAATCATCTTACAAAACGAGCTGCTTTTAAGATGAGTGGGATTAATTATTTTTTTAAAAAAAAGGCTAAATAATAATTATAATAT
>CAZTWG010000056.1:0-4022 GCA_964617525.1 uncultured Gammaproteobacteria bacterium | reverse complement strand
GTTTTCCAAATTCGCACGTTTTTGCTCGAAAATTAACCAAAATAAAAATCTAAAATTTAAAAATTAATTAAATATAAATAACGATAACATGAACAATAAATTTTCTTATTAAATTCACGTAGGCTTTGGAGTCGTTTGGATTTTTATTGGGATATTTTTTCATTCAGGAGTTGAGCTAGCTATCTGAGTGATAGGAGGGTTGGTGATGCTTATAATCGGTTTATTTGATAAAAAAGGTTTTAATAACGTTTCAAAATATTTGATTGATTTGTTCAACATTAGTCACTTAAACTAGTGGTCTCCATATATGGGCACTACCAGTCCATAAATTAACTTTATTTATAATAATACAAAAAATATTATTTGATTAATCCTATATAATTGTATATAATTGTATATATCTAAAAAATATTCAAAAAAGAATAAAAGTTTGAAATTTAATTATATAATATGAAAAAAATATATCTTGATTATAGTGCTACTACTCCAGTTGATAAAAGAGTTGTGAAGGCAATGAAACCTTATTTTTCTAAATTTTTTGGAAATGCTTCTAGTTTGCATAGCGCAGGGAAGTTAGCACAAAAAGCTCTTAATGATTCCAGAGAAAAAATTGCCCAGCTTATTGGTATTAATCCCGAAGAAATTGTTTTCACTTCTGGTGGCAGTGAGGCAGATAACCTAGCACTTAAGGGGGTTGTTTCTGGGTTAGATTATCCTGGACAGCACATTATTACTTCTTCTATAGAACATCATGCTATTTTGAATACAGCTCATTTCTTAGAAAAACAAGGAGTAGAAGTTACTTATTTACCAGTTGATAAATCAGGTCTTATAAGTCCAACAGAGTTAGAAAAGGCAATCAAGCCTAATACGGTTTTGGTCTCCATTATGCATGCTAATAACGAAATGGGGGCTATTCAGCCATTAAAAGAGGTTGGCGAAATTGTTAAAAAGGAAAGAATTAAAAGAAAAAATAATAATAATAATTATCCAATTTATTTTCATACAGACGCAGTCCAAACTTTAGGGCATATTCCTTTTGATGTTGAAGATTTCGGGATAGACTTATTTTCTGTCTCAGCTCATAAACTATATGGACCCAAAGGAGTGGGAATGTTATATCTTAAAAATGGTATCAAAATTGAATCTTTGATCCACGGAGGAGCGCATGAAAAGGGACGCAGAGCTTCTACGGAAAATATTCCTGGGATTGTTGGTTTTGCTAAGGCTCTAGAGCTGGCTTATCAAGAAATGGATGAAGAAGGGATACGTTTAACTCAGATGAGAGATTATTTAATAGATAATATTTTAAGCAAAATTAAAAAATCTCATCTTAACGGGCCAAGTCAAAAAAGATTACCTAATAATATTAACATTAGTATTGAAGGAGTTGAGGGGGAGGCAATGTTAATTGACTTAGATTATTTTGGCATTTATTGTTCTACTGGTTCAGCTTGTTCTTCTGCTACATTAGAGCCATCTCATGTCTTAACGGCGATGAAACTTCCTCCAGAAATATCTCATTCTTCCCTTCGTTTCTCCATAGGTCGCTGGACAAAAAAGAAGGATTTAGACTATACTATTAAAAGATTAATTCTAGCCGTTAATCGTTTAAGAAATATTTCATCCATCAGCTAATTTTATCTTATGTCAAATTGTTTCAAAGAAAATAGTAAAATAATGGACCATTTTTTTCGTCCTAGAAATATGGGAGTAATAGAAAACTCAGATGCTATGGGGGAGGTAGGTAATCCTATGTGTGGGGATATTATGCATATCTATCTTAAAATTAAAGATAATATTATTAAAGATATTAAATTTAAAACTTATGGTTGCGCAGTTGCCATTGCTTCAACTTCTGTTTTGACAGAATTAGTGAAAGGAAAATCATTAAAAGAAGCAGAAAAGATTTCAAGCAAAAGGATTAGAGAAGTATTAGGCGATATGCCTGTCCACAAATATCATTGCACAATTTTAGCTGAGCAATCTCTAAAATCAGCTATTGAAGATTATAGAAAGAAGCATGACTAAAATTCAAAAGAGAGAAAATATAGCCGTAGCTATGTCTGGCGGTATTGATTCATCAGTAGCCGCTTTTTTGTTACAAAAAAAATACCAAGTTTTTGGCATTACTATGTATTTGGGCTCTTTCCATAAGCAACCAGTAGAAAGAGCCAAGGCTATTTGTAAGAGATTAAAGATCCCTCATTATATAATTGATTTGCAAAAAGAATTTCAGAAAGAAATTATTGGTCCCTTTATTAAAGAATATTGTCAATCTAGAACACCTAATCCCTGTGTTTTATGTAATCAAAAAATAAAGTTTGGTTGTTTTCTAAAAATAGCTCAAGATTTGGGCGCAAATTATTTAGCTACAGGTCATTATGCGAGGATTAAAGCAGTAGATGGTCAATATATTCTTAAGAAAGCGAAATACAAAAATAGAGACCAATCATATTTTTTGTATCGTTTATCTCAAAAACAATTAAAGAAGATTATTTTCCCATTAGGCAATGTAAGTAAAACACAAATAGAAAAAATTGCTTTTCAAAATAATTTATGTTTTAAGGACCAGAAAGAATCAAGAGAAATTTGCTTTATTCCAGACAATGATTACAGAAAGTTTTTAAGAAATAATTATTCATGTTTTAAGCAAGGCCCCATTAAAGATTTAAAGGGGAATCTTTTGGGACAGCATAAAGGTTTACCTTTTTATACAATAGGACAGAGAAAGGGATTGGTTTCAGGCTCTAAGCACCCTTTATATGTTGTTCAAATAGATAAAAAAAAGAATACAATTATTTTGGGCTCCGAAAAAAGTTTATATCAAAAACAATTGGTAGCCAAAAATATGGCATGGACAAATAATCAGTTTCCAAGAGAAATAAAAAATGGCTTAATCAAAGCCAAAGATATAGCAGTTAAAGTAAGATATAGGCACAAACCCGCCAAAATTTCCAAAATAATACTTAGACTGGTCAGCCCAATGAGAGTGAAAATAGAATTTAAAAAAGCCCAGAGAGCAATAACCCCAGGGCAATCAATGGTGATTTACAAAGGTGAACAACTTTTGGGCGGAGGAATAATAAATGTTGGTGCCCCTGAGAGGACTTGAACCTCTAAGGCCTTACGGCCAATAGGTCCTAAACCTACCGCGTATACCAAATTCCGCCACAGGTGCTTTTTTGTTTATGATTTTTGGTCAATTTTTTGCTAAACAAGAAAAATTGTTATATAACCCGCGATTGGCACGGGTTTTAGAGAAGCAACTTAAGGGGACAGTCCCCAAAAAATATTTTACTATTCTTTTTCTTGATATTGTAATAGTTGCTTTTCGCTGAATGGAACCCTATCTCTAAACCAAGCCTCTTGCATTCTCAAATCATCCATTTTTTTGTTTGTTGACTCGTAATATTTTTTTGCGAGTTTTCCAGTTTTATCATTTTGGAGAAACGATTGTTCAACAAAATCATGTTCTCTAAAGATTAATTTTTTTCTAGGGACAGAAAATATTACTGCATTATTTAAAGTTTCTGCATAGCTCAATTTTAGCCAAGATTTAGTATTAACCCATTGTTCAAGGTTATCTGCAGGAATAGCAACTAGATATCTTATCTCATTATCAAAAATTGCATCCATCGATTTTATATCTAAACCAATTTTGTTTAACCAGTCTCTGTCACAATCATACAGTGGTGATCGATTTTCTATTATGTGGTTTCGCTTCGCTTCAGGATCATTAAAGAAATGGATTAATCTAATTTGTTCTTCATCTATTACTTCATTTTTAATTTCTGATATTTTAGTTAGATAAAATTCAGCCTGTCTTCCAGCTCTTTTTTCTATTTCCAATTCTTTTTCTTTTTGTAAATTATATCCCGATTCGTATTTATTAGACATATTAAATTTTTTATATTTGCGAACAAAGTTTTTTTTGGGAGGTGAAATTCTCTAAGGATTTATGCTCTAATAAATGTTGGTGCCCCTGAGAGGACTTGAACCTCTAAGGCCTTACGGCCAAT
>CAZTWG010000055.1:0-4209 GCA_964617525.1 uncultured Gammaproteobacteria bacterium | reverse complement strand
ATAAGAAGGAGTTGTTGTCCCAATGCCTAGATTACCTATTTTGCCTTGCGCTGCAGGCCCTTCATTTAATGGCTGAGGGACATTATCCCCAGGCGGAGGGCTCTGAGGTGGAGTCCAAGCCAAAGCATTGGAAGATAAAAATACAAAAATAAACAAAAAAAGCCAAAAATTAAGTTTTGACTTAAAATAAACTCGACTAAATATAGAAAATAGAGATTTTTTATTTTGCAAGTTTTTCGCCCCGTTAGAAATCTTCATATTTTTTGTATACATACCCCGAGAAAAATTTCAACTTATCACATAATTTTTAATGGGGCGGATAAAAATAAACTACTAAAATAATTTTAGATTTTGAACACTTTTTTTAAAAACTCCTTAATATCTGTCTAAATTAAGAATCAAAGCCCAAAAAATTAGCGCTTTTGGGGCTAAGAGAAGGAGGGCTAATAATTGTCTCTTTAACTGCGCTTTTAGAAAAATTCTTAGCTAACCAATCTACGTCCTTTTTGCGTCCATATTCCAAAATCCTCTCTATAACAAAATAAGGATACTTTCGGGGGTTCAGCCTATCAAAATCCACATTCCAAAAACATGATTGCAAAAATTCAGACAAAAACATAATAAATTAATTAAACTATAAATCCCAAACCCTAAACCCTAAATTCTAGGGCTTAAATTCAAAACATCTAATGCTCTATATTAATAATAACACTATTATGCCGAAAAAACAATAAAATAATAGTTGTTTTATTGGTCAATCCCAAAAGTTTGCCACTTCGGAAGACTACTCTTTGCTTGCCTTTCATAGCCCTCATAGATCCCCTTAACTGTAATGTCAACTCCTACTGGCAAATTATCGCTTGGTGTTAAAGTATAAGTTTCTGGGCTAGATGCATCCAAATTATTGATACGAATTTTATAATACTTTTCTTCTTCATCAACATTAAAACTATAAGGTAATAATGATTTAAATGTTTGCACATAACCCGACGCACAAACACGAGGAGAGGTTTCTGTCGTAATACATTCATAAATCATTAAATCGGTTGATGCCGAGCCATCTTTATTGATGGTTATGCTAGCAGGATAAATATTTGTACCGTTAAAATCTAAGGCTAATTCAAAGGATTCACCCGCTCCTAACGTCACTACGAAAGGAGCTCTATTATCTAGGGTAATATTAGTAACTTCGTATGTCGCACCATTTGACATATCAACTGTTTTTTTGGTGGCGTAAGAAGAAATATTATCATAATTTTTTAGAATGTCATAATTTACTTTTTCTAAAGCACTTTCTGCTGCAAGATAAGCATTTTCTGAAAACTCAGAGCCTTTTACCGTTTTACTATGTCTAATAATAATATCTCCGACAGTGATGGTGCTGACCAAAATAGAGGAAATGATAAGGATGGTGATCATCAAAGAAATCGCCTTCTTATCGTCGGAATATATTAATTTTATTCTAATTTTTTTAAAAAATGCATTCAACATAAATTAAAAATTTATTTCTTATAAGTATATCTTTGAGAAACTGTTTGCTGAATAACAATTTCGGCTGTAGTAGAACTTTGCGTCAAAGATTTAATCCCCAAAACAACAGTAACATAAGGATGACTATAGATTTTTGAACCAGCTGTAAATGGATTATTTATTGGATTAATATAAAAATCTAATCGTTCCAAACTAAGGTCAGTCATTGTAATCGTTTGATAATTATTATCATCATTGCAATAGTTAGAAGAATACGGCCCCTTACATCTTTTCAGAACACATCTACTGCCACCACAAACTCCACTAGAAGTTAAATCGCTTTTATATCTAATTTGTTGGACAGCATCAGAAAAATCTAAAAGCTTAAGCTCATCCTCAGGGCTATTTAACTGAGAAGCATATGAATCATAATCAATTTGTCCAGCTCTAATATCTTTGGCTATCAAATTCATAATATATTGTCCTTCTTCTTGAATATTAAGGTCGCCTAAAGATTGTTCTCTAGTGCCAATTACCCTTAAATAAATACCCATAGCTGAAAGAAGGACTAGCACTGTAATACTCAAAGAAACCATGAGCTCAATGAGGGTGAATGATTCTTTATTTCTATTTTTAAGTTTTTTGTTCTCAAAATACATAAATTATTTTATCTCCAATCAGTGAAATGGACTTCAAAGCTAATAGTATGAGGTCTACCCCTCTCTTCCCAATATACAGAAGAAACAATTTTTTTTTCACAATCATTGGAACAGTTTTCGCCCAAATTATCTCCATTTTCAATAGTAATCAATCTATGGAATTGACTCAATGTTGAACAATCATCCTTGTGATAATAATATTCAGCGTCAGCGTCCTGGTAAAGACAACAATTAGTACAATATTCTACTGTATCGCCTCCATCAAAACTAGCACTAGTCATAACAAAACCATCAGGATCGTCAGGGTCAAATCCAACTCTATACGAACCATTGGTTAGTCCATAAGGCCAAGATTGTGTAGCATCTAAAAGGTTACTATTGCGAGTGGCAGAAACAATTTCTATCCCCTCTCGCGCCAAATTAATAGCTATAATCATTTCTGCCGACTGTCCACCAAGACTAAGGTGCGCCAAACCAACAGACATAATGCCGACAACAGCAATAACTACGATAGAAATGGCTACTACTGATTCAATTAAACTCTGACTTTTTTTATTTGAAAACATCAATTTCTCCATAAGAAGTAATTCTTAGAGATCTATTTAAATTAGTTGGCATGTAAGTTAAACTAATGTTTAGTGGAAGTGTAGTTGAAGCATACACATCCCCTAAAGGTGGCGTGAAAATAATAGAAAAAGGGACCATAGAAAATGGTGGGTCAGGCTCTGCAGGGCTTGTTACTTCTATGTCGTCAAGAAAAGAGAAAGATTGAACAACGGTATCACCGCCATCGTCATATAAATAAGAAGGCCCATCATAATCGTTAACAAAAAGCTTATAAGAAGTGGAATCAACATAAACCCCATAACCATAAGCCGGACGGCTTGATTCAAATTGCTTGCCAGACAACGCCATCATCTGCGCTTGGCGGACAACACCGCCCAGCTTCTGGGCCTCAGACGTCAGATCCATAGATTCTCCGCCTGAATGCATATTAGATATCAATAAAGCAGACATGAAAGCCATAATCCCCAAAACTACTATCATTTCTATAAGAGTGAAAGCTTTGTCATTAGAACGTGGGGATATTTGAATATTAGAACATTTTTTATTGAACATAAAGACTGAATTATTTATTATCTCTTGCCCATGTCAGACCTGAAAGAAGTAAGGTATTAGCCGAGATAGAGGGTGATTATTTTATCCCCAAACAAAAAAGCAATTAAAGTGCCTATTGCGAGAAAAGGTCCTAATGGAATAACGCTTTTCATTTTTTTCTTTCCCCTTGATATTAAAATCAAAGAAACTAAAGCTCCTATAATATAGGCAAAAAAGATTGCAACTAACAAATATTGCCAACTTGCGCAAACTATCCCCATAAAAAGACCTATCCTTAAATCCCCCAGTCCAATTCCTTTGCCCTTGGTAATTAAATATTGAATTCCAAAAAAAGAAACTCCAATTAAAGCGCTAAACATTATAGAAGCAAAAGATTGACCAAGTAATAAACTAAAAATTAAAACTAAAGCCGTTGCTGGCAACAAAACAACATCTTCTATCTCTGAATATTTTAAATCATAAACAAAAACAAAAAGCAAGGTGAAAAAAATAATCCAATCTTGCAAAACAACCAATAGTGATAATTCTTCTATATGCAACCAAATAGAAAGTGCAAAAAGCAATCCCATTATTAATTCTATAGCTGGATACTGCCATGAAATTCTTTTATGGCATGACCTACAACGCGCTTTTAAAAAAATAAAAGAGACAATAGGAATATTGTCATACCATTTAATTTTTTGTTTACATTTTGGGCAAAACGAACGTCCCAAAATTGTTTTATGGGTATGCAAACGATAAACCAAGCAGTTTAAAAAACTACCGAAAACCATTCCTGTGCAAAAAGCAATAATAAATATAATAGTCATCATGCCTGACTATTATACACAAAATTTATACAAAAAACCAGCTATTTTTGTGATTATTTTTTTTGGAACACAAAACATAAAATTTATACAAAAAAACCAATTATAGTATAACTATTTGCTAACATTTATTTTATTTTTTTGTTCCTTTTAGA
>CAZTWG010000054.1:0-4385 GCA_964617525.1 uncultured Gammaproteobacteria bacterium | reverse complement strand
AGATAAAAAAATAGAACATAGAGAAACTATTCTTTTGCCAAATACTTTCAAAGATAAACTATCAAAACTTAAGCCAGAATCTCAAAAAATAGTAAAACAATTAGCTAAAATTAGTTAAAAAAATAAAAAAACAGCTAAAAATACTAGTATTAGCTGTTTTGTTTTTTTGTGAGCGAAGCGAATAACAAGGTTCTGACGAGCAAAGTGAGGAATGGTTCTTCTAAAATTATTCAGCTACCCGAAAGATTTCATCAACACTTGTAATCCCATCTATAGCTTTTAATAGACCGTCTTGAACCATTGTAATCATCCCTTGTTTTTGCGCTAACTCCCTAGCCTTATATTCAGACAGTTCTTTCGCTAAAATCATTTGTTCAACTGGCTTGTCAACAACAAAAACTTCATAAATACCAACTCTACCATGATAGCCTAGTCCTTGGCAAGCAGGACATCCTTTCCCTTGATAAAACTTAAGGTTATCCATGTCAATTTTTACACCAGCAGAATCTGGGATATCAGATAAAAGAGCTTTAACTCTTGTTAATTTTTCTTCACTTAGTTTAACTTCTTCTTTACATTTTTCACAAATACGCCTGACTAAACGCTGGCCAATAATAGCATTTAGAGCAGGAGCCAAAAGAAAAGGTTTAACTCCCATAGAAAGAAGTCTAGGTATAGCCCCAGCAGCATCATTGGTATGCAGAGTAGAAACAACCACATGACCGGTCAAAGCTGCTTGAATAGCGATACCAGCTGTTTCAGAATCTCTTATTTCTCCCACCATAAGTACATCTGGGTCTTGACGCAAGATAGAACGTAATCCTTTAGCAAAAGTATAATCTTTGGACTTCTGAACTTGACTTTGATTTATGCCTTTTAGCCTATATTCGACTGGGTCTTCTAACGTGATAATTTTTGTCTCCTCATCATTCAATTTGTTAAGAATAGCATATAAAGTCGTTGTTTTCCCAGACCCAGTCGGGCCAGTAGTAAGAATCATTCCGTTTGGACGCTCTACCTCCGTCTTTAAAACATTATAAGCCCTACCTCTTAATCCTAAATCTTCAAAAGCTAAACCTGCAGACGAAGAACGAAGCAAACGCATCACTACGCTTTCTCCATAAGATGTAGGTAAAGAAGAAACACGAACATCTATTTTCTCTTTTTCTAAACCAATAACAAAACGTCCATCTTGTGGGCGCCCGACGACATTTATCTTTAATCCTGACAATAGCTTAATTCTGGAAATAACCTGCAACCAAAACCTTTTATCTAACTCAGCGACATCCACCAATATCCCGTCAATTCTAAATCTAATTTTAATGCCATCTTCTTCTGCCTCAATGTGAACGTCTGAAGCTCTAGACTTAACTGAACTGGCAATTATCAAAGTAATTAAATTAGAAATACTTGTTCTTTGAATCTCTTTGTTCAAGTCTTTGAAGTCTTTAATTTTGTCCTCAAACTTCTTAAATTCTTCTGAGCTAATCTTAACACCTTTAGTAGCTTCTCTAACCTTGGGCAGTAAATCGTAACGCTTAATAGCAAAATTGAAGCTTTGCTCTGACGTTAAATAAAGTTCAGTCTTGATTCCATAGGCCGCTTCTAGGTGAAGGCAAAATTCTCCCAAAGAAGCTCTTTCTGCTTGAGGAGAAGCTAATTTAGCAATTCGTTCCGTTCTATAGAAACAAACTACCCGATGATACAAAGATTCTTCCTTTGAAATTAGCCTCAACCCTTCATTAGAAATTGGGAAATCTACTAAATTAATATAGGGTAATCCTAGTTTGCGTGCTTGAGAGCTAACCCTTTCCTCAGTTTCTCTAAATTTAATATCTGATAACCTGCCTTTTAATTGTGCCTGTTTGTCGTCTAGAGCTGAATCCGAAGAATCACCATAATTTAACAAATCATCTATATTTAACATAACAAAAAATTATTAATTAATTTTCAAGAACCAGTTTAGCTTCTTTTCTCAACTCATTTAGTTTATTTTTAGAGATTCCTGTTCTAAGATTTATTTTTTTTATATCTTGAGACAAAAGCTGATTAACTAAAATAATATTTTGAGACAACAACTTTTCCAATAAATTTTTATCTAAATTTTTCAAAATAGTAATTGGATAAAGTTTTTTTTCTTCCAGCAAAAAATTAAGACTTTTTTGAGCAGGATATCGCCAACCCAATAACTTGATATTTCGACAATTAGCATACTGAATAGCAGCTTTAGAAAATTTTGTATTTGATATTAACCAAGGATGACTAAATCCCTTCCCTTTCATATCATCAAACCTAGCCCAAAGGCAAAGAGCGTCTTGAAGGTCCGTTTTAATTCCTGGAGCATTGTGATACTTACATTCTATTAAATATTTTTTCTTTTTTTTCTGACTAGGAGATGTTATGGTGGCAAGAACATCTATTTCGTGGCTGACACAACGTCCTTTCAAAATAGGAGGACAATTAGCCTCATAACCATAAGCCCTTAACAAAAGAACAATAAATTTCTCAAAAGCAAATCCACTCGGGCCCAAACCAAGCATCGCCTCCTTTAAGGTATAACGAACCGAGACAACAGGGCTTAAATCCCTCAACAGATCAATGATTAATCGCAATATCTTTCTAGTAGACATCCCTTCCTTAACTTGAGCTGAAACTAAACGTTCAATTTTTAAAGCCAAAGTTCTATCAGCTCCGGCACGTAAACATGTTCTCCTTATTTTAATAGGATTAAACTTAGCCCTTTGTCCAGAAGCTTTAATTATATACATAATAAAATTATTAATTATACAATCTTTCTTTAATCAAATCTATCTCTCTTTTCGTTTTAGCGTCTTTATCAACCGCTGATTTTATTTTATCATAAGCATGCATAGCTGTAGTATGGTCTCGCTTCCCTAATTCTTTTCCGATAAAAGGAAAAGAAGCATTTATTTCTTTTCTCATTAAATACATAGCTATTTGACGGGGCACTACAAATTCTTTTTTACGAGATGGCCCAACCATTTTGGCTACATCTAATCCATAAAAACTAGCCACTGTTTCAATTAATTGCTTTGGATGAATAAAGCCAGTTTTAGGCTTACTGTTTAATGTGTTTAATATATTTTTAACTACGTCTAAAGTCAATTCAGTTTGGTGAAATTCATAATAAGCAATTAATTTATTTAGCGCTCCCTCCAGTTCGCGAACATTATTCTGTACATGAGTAGCTAAATATTCTAAAATTTTACTATCCAAAACACAATTTCTTTCTCTGCATTTCGCTTTTAAGATAGCTATTCTTGTCTCTAACCCTGGCGGAGCAACATCAGCAATTAAACCCCACGTTAAACGAGAAGTTAAACGGTCCTGCAAGGCTGGGATCTCTTTTGGTGGTCTATCTGAAGCAATAACTATTTGTCTCTCCTCTTGATACAAAGCGTTAAAAGTATGAAAAAATTCTTCCTGAGTCCGTTCCTTCCCTGCCATAAATTGAATGTCATCAATTAAAAAAATTTTTAAACTACGATAAAAATTTTTAAATTTTTCCATTGTCCCGTTGCCGATCGCTTTAATAAATTCATTGGTAAATTCTTCCGCGTTAGTATAAAATAGTTTAGCCTTAGGATTTTTTTTTAAAACTTCATGTCCAACTGCTTGCAACAAATGAGTTTTACCTAAACCTACTCCACCATATATAAACAAAGGATTATATTTTTTGCCTGGATTTTTACAGACTGCCTGACAAGCAGCATTTGCTAACTCTGACCCTTCTCCAACTATAAAATTTTTAAAGGTATATCTAGGATTTAATCCATGATTATTCTCAGTATTAGATTGATTCTTCCCCTCTGGGATAGATATTCTAGCTATATTCGTCCTTAAATCTTCCTTGCCTTCGCCAGTTTCAACTTTATAGACTATCTCCTCCACATTATCATCCATCGCTCCCCTTAAGGCTTCTAAAATATGCTTGTGATATTTCTTTTCCAACCAACTTTTTGCAAAACTATTAGGAACTGCAATTATTACTGACTTACCATCATTTTTTATTTCTAAAATATAAGTACTCTGAAGCCATGTCTTAAAGTTGGCCTTAGAGATTAAAAGTTCTAGCTCAGACAAAACTATATTCCAAATCTTTTCTTTTTCCATCGAAAATAAATTAATATATATTTAAATTTTCTTTATGATACTATACTATAAAAATATGATTAGAGTAAGTTAATAAAATGTTAATAAAATGTTAATAATCTAATTATAAAATAATCAAGATTATCTGAACGCGGTGAGCAGGTTCTTTTATTTCAAGGTTCCTGAACGAAGTGAAGGGTTCTTATTTCAAGGTTCCTGAACGAAGTGAAGGGTTCTTATATATCATGCGATTACAAATATACAATATGTAC
>CAZTWG010000053.1:0-4457 GCA_964617525.1 uncultured Gammaproteobacteria bacterium | reverse complement strand
CATAATTAAATTATTTTAATTTTTTATATAATGTTTTATTTAATTTCAAGGTTCTCGCCAAGGGCGAGGTTTTTATAAAATTTAATTCAAAAAATTAAAAATAAAATTTATTAAATAATGTCTTGACTAAAGATTAGTTGGCTCCCTACTTTCAGCCCAATTTCTTTGACCAGTCCTCCGTTAATTTCTAGAACATATTTAGCATTTGCGTTTGGTCTAATGGCAATACACTTTGAATTATTGCACGGTTGAGTATCTGGACTGATAAAAACAACCTGTTTATTATTATTCAACCAAATAATATCTAAAGGGAAAGAAACATTTTTCATCCAAAAGTCATATTCCTTCTCTGTTTTAAAAACGAAAAGCATCCCTTGATTATTTTTTAATTTCTTCCTAAACATTAAGCCTTTTGCTCTTTGAACTGGAGTTTCAGCCATCTCCACGTCAAAACAATGATCGTTAAAACATACTTGTCTTTGTTTTCTTTTTTGGAAAAAACCTAAAGATAATATTAGAATTAAAATTAAAAATAATACTAAAATCAAAATTAAAACTTTTTGCATATACGCTTTACTATAAAGTCTGACCTTGTAGTGTTTTATTATTAAGAATTAAAAATTCTTTGGCTAAACGACGAAATGCGCGAGCCCCTTTAGAATGAGGAGCATATTCTAATATAGTTTGGCCATAACTTGGAGCTTCAGCTAAACGAACATTTCTAGGGATAACTGTTCTAAAGATAGGATGAGGGAAATGACGATACAACTCTTGCCAAACCTCTAAAGAAAGTTTACTTCTACCGTCATACATAGTAACAAGAGCTCCCAATATACTTAAATTCGGTTGCAAATTACTTTTAACCAAATCAATAGTTTTGCAAAGTTGCCCCAAGCCCTCTAAAGCAAAATATTCAGCTTGAACTGGGATTAAAACCTGGTCAGCTGCGACCAAGCTATTAATGGTTATCAGGCTTAGAGAGGGAGCGGTATCAATTAAGATAAAATCTAATCCTAGATTATCACTCTTAACAAAAGAATCAATAGTGCTAGACAAAATTGACTCTCTATTTTCTATATTAATAATTTCAACATCAGCTCCAGCTAGATTCTCGCTAGAAGGAGAAAGCCAAAGATTTCCACGAACAGCAACCATACTGTCTGTCAATAAAATTTTTTGGCTTAAAACTTCGTAGATCCCCTGCTGACTATTCGTAACACCCAACCCAGACGTAGCATTAGCTTGAGGGTCCAAATCAATCAGTAAAATTTTCTTACCCAGCCTAGACAAATAAGCGGCTAAATTAATAGCTACGCTAGTTTTCCCAGTCCCACCTTTACGGTTACAAATTGCAATAACTACGGGTTTCATAACTCTTATTTTATCAAAATAAAAGTAAATCTGCAAGTAAAAAAAACTTTATCTACAACAAAAGATAAAGAAACACTAGCATCTAACAAGAAATTAATATTAGATTAAAATTTTTAATAATGCAGGATATAAAATTATCAAACCGCTTATGGCGGCTCCAAAAGATACAACCAAAACAGCTGCAGCCGAAAGATCCTTAATGCGTTTAATTTTAGGATGAAATCCTATGTGAGAAAAATCTAAAACCCTTTCAATTTGGGAATTAATTAGTTCCATCCCTAAGACTAAAGATATAAGCAAAAGTAAAATTACTCTTTCTACGTTTTCTAGCGGCAAAAAAAACATTAAAATTAAGACAAAACATCCGACAATAACTTGGATCTTAAATGTTTGTTCTTCTTTAATTGCGATAACTAGGCCGTTAAAAGCACACTTAAAACTTATTCCTAATCTTTTAAAATTAATCATATATTCTTTTATTGGTATTTTTAAACCCCCTTTTTGAGAGAACAAACCTTTTGCACACAAAACATAAAAGAACTTTTATATTTCATTAATAACTATACACTAATTTTTATAGCTTTACCATTCACTAAAGCATCTGTCATCTTTTGATAAGCAGATGTCAAAATTCTCTGAAAAGTGCTCTGAGAAGTATTCATTTGTTTTGCGCATTCAACTTGGTCCAAACTTTCTATATTTTTAAGTCGCAATGCTTCAATTTCCTCTGATGTCAATTCTACCATTTTCAATAATCTCATAGGAACACCTTGTGGTTTAAAATATGTAATATTTGGGTTAAATTGTACCCTACGATATAATCTTGGTCTTGGCATATTTATTCTCTTTTTAAATTTATATTACAGTTAGGACACTTCAGCCTGAAACACGGAGTTCCCTTTTCGTGCTTAACTCTATACCCGCATTTAGAGCACTTACAATATCCTTCTGGTCCCTTCCCTTGAGCCTCAGGGATTGAATCTTTAAATTTGCCTTTTCTCTGCCATCCAAACCCTTTGCTTAATGGTATCCCTAAAAGTTTTTCTTGAGGATTAAAATAACTACTTGAAATATTGTGGCTTTCTATTTGAATAGCAACATATTCGAGAAATTTAATTTTATCAACTAATTCGCCCCTTAAGCTGTTAGATATTTTTGTAGCTTCTTCTACGCTTGTCTGATTGGGTAACTTAATTTTTAAATTTGCAGTTATTACTAAACCTTTCTTTTGTGTTTTTAGGTCCGAAATTTCTAACCCTTGTTCCGTCACAATATTTTTAATTTTATTTTCGACTTCTTCGCCAGCTGAAACGTCCAACAATGAGTTTGTCGCATCTTTCCCCAAATCAAAAGATTCTTTCATTATATATAGTCCTATCAATAATGCCAGAAGTGAATCAACATAAATCCAATATCTAGACAGAATCAAACCAATAAATACGGCAACAGACGCCCATACATCTACCCTATCGTGAACTCCATCCGAAATAAGACTTATAGAATTCTCTTTTTTCCCATAATACATTTTTAAACGAGACATAATTTCGTTAGCTATTGTTGAAATAGCCATAATGCCCAAAGCTAAATAACTTAATTTTACCGTGGAGGGCGACAAGAATCCTTTATACGCTTCGTAAAGAATTTTGGTACCAGTCAAAAATAAAATTATTGTTATTAAAAGTCCTGAAAGAACTTCAAATTTGTAGTGTCCATATGGGTGACTCTTATCAACTGGTTTTTGGGCAAATTTAATACCAATTAAACTTATTATTGAAGAAAAGACATCAACCGCTGAATGGATGCCTTCCGCGAAGATTGATACTGATTTTACCAAAAGACCAACTAAAATTTTTCCTACTGCTAGGAATAAATTATTAAATATTGATATTGTAGCTATTTTTTCTTTCATATATTTTTAATATTAAAAGATAATTTATTAAATATAGTTTTGATTTCTTCTTTAGCTCTTAAATCGGTCTCCATTATTGGTTTAAAGCTAGCAATAGCTTTAAAGATATTTTGATCATAAGAAATATCACCTAATTTTCTACCATTAGACCATTTATCAATTTTACTACCTAATGTCTTGTTGATATCTTTCTTGTTGATTACTAATCCCCATGGCAACCCAAAATAATTAACCACCTCTAAAGCTCTTTTTAAATCAGAAAATGCTGAAGGCGTTGGTTCAGTTACTAAAATTACAAAATTAACATCTTGTAAAGAGGCAATAACGGGGCAACCAGTCCCCGGAGAAGAGTCTATAAGCATTAGCTCATATTTATATCTTTCGGCTCTTTTTTTTATTTCTGAAACTATTTTGCCAGAACCTGTCTCTCCTGGCATAAGGTGACCTGATATCAAAGGAAAATTATATTTCGTATTTTTTGTTTTTATTTTGCCGCCATTAACTGGCTTTAAGCTAATAGCTTTTTGAGGGCAAACAATCTCACAAGCACCACATCCTTCACAAACAAAAGGATTCAAATGAGGTTTCCCAGAAATCATCTCTATGGCATTAAATTGGCAAGAATCGGCGCACTTCCCGCAACCATCGCATTTTTTATAATCAAAAAATGGCTTAGAAGAAACGCTGATTTCCTCTATTTTATCCCATTTACCAATTTCTCCAAGCCAAATAGCTAAATTAGGAGCATCAACATCAGCGTCAAGCGCTATGACTTTATACTTTTTACTAAACAAAATAGCCAATGAGGAACTAAGCATACTTTTGCCCACTCCACCTTTACCTGAAACAATTGCTATTTTAAACTTTTTTTTCATAAAAATTTCCTCCTACTTTAATTTTAAATTATATTTAAAATCTAAAAGTTGTCCATTGGAATAGGCTTTAGCTAAATTTTTTGAATAAGGAATGGTATTGACTATTTGTGTCTTATATTTGCTGACAACTTTTTCAATAAATTTTTTGTTACCTAAATTTGCCTGATTCAAAATCACTTTAGTGCGTATTTTTAATTTTTGAGATAAGCTTAACAATAACTCTAAGTCGTAAGCCCCCATTGGCGTTGGTTCTGTCACTGCATAAGCAAAATCTATGCCAATCAATGCTTGAATTACTGGAC
>CAZTWG010000052.1:0-4501 GCA_964617525.1 uncultured Gammaproteobacteria bacterium | reverse complement strand
ATTCAGCACGAGCCCTTTCATAAATTTGACGAATCTTATTTTTAGCTTCTTCAATATTATCCCTCTCTTTAGATAAAATTTTGCGGCCTTCTTCTAAATCTAGTATCTTTTTCTCGAAAAGATTTTGCCTGCTCTCTATTCTATCTTCTGTTATCTTTAATTCCTTACGACGAATATCTTCGTCTTTCTTAGCTTTTTCAATAATTCTCAACGCCTCTTCTTTGGCCTTGAAAAAAATCTCTTGTTGTTTCGTTTTAGCTTTAGAGACAATATCCCTAGCTTTAGTTTCTGCTGATTGAGCTAAATTAGCTGCGACTTTTTGTCGCACCATCCACCCAATAAAAAATCCTCCCAGCAAAGAAACAAAAATTTCAACATAAATCATAATTTATTTAGTAAAACAATTAACAAAACCGAGTATCAAAAACTCGGCTTTTAAAAAGCATTAAACAATTAAATTAAATTTACTCTTGGACAATTTACTTTTTGATAATTTTATCAATTAATCCGTATTTTTCTGCTTCTTTAGCGGTCATAAAGAAATCACGGTCTGTATCTTTTTCTATATTGCTCAGAGATTGTTTTGTGTGTTTAGATAAAATTTTGTTAATCCGGTCTCTAACGCGTAGAATATGTTCAGCCCTGATTTTGATGTCAGCCGCTGGGCCCTCAGCTCCACCTATAACCTGATGTAACATTATCTCTGAATTAGGTAAAGTAAATCTTTTCCCCTTTGCGCCAGCCGATAATAGAACTGCCCCCATAGAAGCAGCAATGCCAACGCAAATGGTGCTCACTGCCGGACCAACATACTGCATAGTATCATAAATAGCCAATCCAGCTGTCACTGAACCCCCTAGAGTATTAATGTAAAGTTTAATATCTTTGCTTTTATCTTCACTTTCAAGAAATAGAAGTTGAGCAATGATTGTATTGGCGACACTATCAGTAATAGTGTCCCCCAAAAAAATAATTCTTTCTCTTAAAAGCCGAGAATATATGTCATAAGCCCTCTCTCCATGCGTGGATTTTTCAATTACCGTTGGAACAAATTGCATATATTATTTAAATATTTATTATTAACCTTTATAAATTATATTATAACATTATGGGTAATAATGTCAAACTATAATTATGTGGTGGACCTAAGCAGAATCGAACTGCTGTCTCCGCAATGCGAATGCGATATATTACCACTATACTATAGGCCCCCGATGCTTGAGAAGGTCAAAAACTCGTCAAAAATTTTTAATTATCCAATTAATGTCTTCTTTTGCTTTTTCCATATTTCTCATGCCTTGTCCGACTGGATAAAAAACAGGAAAAATCTTAAAGGTGCTTCCATTATTTTCTAAAATTTCATATTTTTTCCTGTATTCAGAAATTTTAATATTTTTGCCCAACAAAACTGAACTAACCTGACCACCAAAAGTTATGATAATTTTAGGATTGATAATGCTCATTTCCTCTTTAAATAAATTCAAATACTTTTTAAAAGTATCATTTTTAAGAGGCCTAGCGTCAATTTGTGTAGCTTTTGACAAATTGGTTATATAAATAGAGCTATCGCTAACTTTTTCATAAACTTTTTCTGCAAAGTCATAGTCCCAATCGTTTGGTTTTCTTTTATTAACCTCTTCAAAAAGCTCTTTGTTAAGAAATCCAAGTTGATAAAACATTTTCCACACATTCTTCGTACCAATCCACTGTGCCCTTAATCCAGTCCATGTTTTTTCTGATGCAATGTTTCTGCCCGTTGGATTCATAAATACTAAGCATAATTTTGGCTTTTTTGTCTGCCCAGCGCCATAAATTGCGTTTAAATTTTTATCACCATAAACAATCTGCAATTCATCAAATTTTTTAAAAAGTTTTTTAATCTGCATAAATCTCATCTTCGGTAAATACTTTAATATTATTCTTTTTGAGAATTTTAACAAAAATGCCATCTCCGTCGATTGACTTTCCAGAAAAAGTACCGTCATAAATTTTGTCAGAACCGCAAGAAGGAGATTTAGGTTTTAAAATTGCTGTATTACAATTTACAAGTTTAGCAATTTTCAGAGCTTCTACCGCGACCTTTTTAAATTGGACGGTAACATCTTTTCCACTCTTAGTAAAAACTTTATTACCTATCTATTCTGCGAGAGCCCGCGAAGTAGTTAACCCACCCAATTGCTCTAGACAAAGAGGAATTGCTTTGCCTTGCTTAACTAATTCAATAACTTTCTGACAAGGCTTTACTTTGCAATCCCATTTACATTTTATTCCTGCTAAATAGGCACTTACAATTTTCATAATTGTTTATATATCCATTTTATCAAAATTTTCTTTTTTGCCAAATTTATTTATATCTAGCAAAACTGCTATCTTATTTATGGACATAGTTAATCTATTTTTTTTGTTGCAAAAACTTAAATATGCTTTCAATAGCAATAGCTCCCTCGCTACATGCAGTAATAATTTGGTGAAAATTGTTAGAAGCAGTCGTGATATCCCCAGCCGACCAGATCCCCGGCTGATTAGTTTTTTGGTCCTCACTAACTTTAATATATCCCTGACTATTAGTTTCTAAGTTTAGACTATCAATTAAACCCTTTTCTGGTAATACGCCAATTTCTATGAACAAACCGTCAATAGCTAATTCTTGTTTATTTTGGTATGGTTGATCTAATACAATTTTTTCCAATTTTTTAGACCCCCTTAAACCATTAACTTGAGTATTATAAATAACTTCAATTTTAGGATTCTTTAAAACTTTTTCTATCCACAAAGTCTCCCCGCGTAATTCACCACGTCGATAAATTTGATAAACCTTTTTAGCAATTTCAGCCAAATATAATGCTGCTGTGTTAGCGCTATCACTACCGCCAACTACTGCAACAATTTTATCACGATAAAATATAGCATCGCAGGTAGCGCAATAAGAGATTCCGTGGCCAACAAATTTGTCTTCATCTAGTAAATTCATCTTGCGATGTTTTGTCCCAGTGGCTAATAAAATTGCTTGAGTTAAAAAAGTTTTTCCGTTCTGCGTAATAATTTTAAATTCATTATTAGGACTCTCGTTTATAGCTATGACCCTATCTGTTAAAATTGACGCCCCCAAAGATTCAACATGTTTTTGCATCTTGCCTGCCAAGTCCATGCCACTAATTTCTATTTCTGTTGGGAAATTACCAATTTTGTGAGCCTCAAAAGATAAGCCACCTAAAGACTCGCCAATAACTAAATTTTTGATTCTATAACGCGAAGCATAAATTGACGCTGTTAATCCAGATGGTCCAGTGCCAATTATAACTAACGGATATTTGTTTTTTATTTCTGACATAATTTTACAATTAATCTACAAATTTCCTCTGAGATTTTCTGCTATTAAAATTTTTCTGATGGCAATAATATACGCCACTGTCCTTAAATCTATTTTTTTATTTTTCTCCTGATACAACTTAATAACTTTTTGCCAAGAATTTATCATTTTTTGTTGTAGTAAATTTTCCAAATATTTTTTATCTAAAATACCACCCGCTCTATTCTGAGCCCACTCAAAATAGCTGACTATTACTCCTCCTGCATTTGCTAATACATCGGGTATTACCATTATATTTTTGTTAAATAATATTTTGTCCGCTTCATAATCAATGGGACCATTGGCTATTTCTACAATATATTTCGCTTTTATATTTTTAGCATTTTTTTTAGTGATTTGATTCTCAAGAGCAGCTAGAATCAGGACATCAGCTGATAATTCCAATAAATCACCATTAGTAATAATTTTTGCTTTTGTATATCTTGATACTTCCCCAGTCTCTTGTTTTTTCTTTATTACTTCCTTAATGTCTAAACCTTTTTTATTATAGATACCATTTTTACTATCACTAACAGCTACAATCTTAAAGCCACTATCCGCCAACATTTTTGAAATATATAGACCGGCATTACCAAACCCCTGGACAGCAATTTCTATGTTTTTTTTATTTAACTTAAACTTTTTTACAAGCTCTTTAACGATAATAAATCCTCCTTTAGCTGTTGCATCATTGCGTAAAACACAACCCTGGAGTTCTAGTGGCTTGCCTGTAATCATACCTGGCTCATGATGTCCTACCTTTTTTTCATATTCATCAAGCATCCAGGCCATTATCTTGGAATTAGTGTAAACATCTGGAGCTGGAATATCTTTATCTTGCCCTAAATTTTTATAAAAAGCATCAATGAATTTACGGCTGACTTCTTCCAATTCTTTCTCAGATACTTTTCGGGGATTAAATTTCACTCCGCCTTTAGCTCCACCATAAGGCAAATCAGCTAATGAATTTTTAATCATCATCCAAAAAGATAACGATTTAACCTCATCTTCGCTAACTTCTGGATGAAAACGGATACCGCCCTTCCCTGGACCTAAAACGTCATTAAAGAGAATGCGCCAAGCTGATATTTTTTTATTACCTATTATTAGATTTTTTCGATTAATTTTTTTTGCGGTAGATAATAGTTTAAC
>CAZTWG010000051.1:0-4595 GCA_964617525.1 uncultured Gammaproteobacteria bacterium | reverse complement strand
GCTGTTAAAACCCAAATTAAGGTGAAAGCGGAAAATTATAACTAGAAATATATGGAACTTTATAGAGAATATCTTGGAGGAGGTGGGAAAAAGCAACAAAAGATTTTCGGCTCATCCCTTGAAGACATAAACCAAAAAGCCATTAAGGCTGGAATAAATCCTACCAACCTACAACAAGCACAACAACTTCAGGATGGTAGTTGGACACCCTTTACTCAGGGACAAACTGCCACATATAAGGGTAGCGAGGGGATACCAGAACAATCATTTACTGGGACTAATAAGGAAATTACTCAACAGGCAACTGCGGCTGGAATAAATCCAAGCAATCTTTTTAGTGGGCTTGATAAGTTTATCCCAGAGCCAGACGAGAATATAGACGTTGAAAGGGGAACTGACTCCTTATTAAAGGGTAGCCAGAGTGGCTGGTTTAAGACTTTCCAAGATGCCTATGTAACTGGACAGAACACCATACAGGAAGGTATCGCTAAACTCTTAAAGGAACAGGCAGATATTACTCAGGAGCAAAGAGAAAACTATCAGGAAGACATCACGAAAGCAACGGAGGGGTTAGAGGGAGCAAAAGACAAACCTTATGGGGAAGAATTGGGTCAACAGCTCTCAGAGAAATATAAGCTCCAAGAAAAGATAGATAAATTAGGCGAGATTGGCAATCAATTAGCACAACTACAAAGTGCTTATGAGGCTTCTGTGGCTCAAACAGAAGGTTCTGGCATTACTATTGGACAATCCCGTGGTGAATTAGCACGCAAGCAAAGGGAGTATGCCTCAAAGGCTTCTGCCCTACAAGCTCAAAGTGCCGTTATAACAGACCAGTATAATTTAGCAAAAGATATAGTTTTGAAATATTATAATTCAGCGGAAGCAGAAAGAACTGCCGAGATAAGTCGCTACCAAAACCTTTTAGATGTGGCTAAAAAAGCAAAATTATCCTTAACAAAAGACGACCAAAATATGATAAACAACCAGATAAATCTTTTAATGGAAGAACAAGCCAAACAAGAAGATAACAAAGATAAGATTATGGCTTTAATGATAAACCCAAGCACGGCAGAAGCGTTCTTTAGCTCTGGTGCTTCATTAGATGACAGTTATGAAACTATATTAGAAAAGATGTCACCATATATGAGCCAATTTGCGAAAGAGGAAAGGTCAAAAGGGATGGGTATTGGAACGACTAAAGACGAAAAAACTATATGGACAACACCAGATGGAACCGAAATAGACCCAACAACTATAGAGGGAGCAAGTTACCTCAAAGACCAGGGTTATTCTTATGGGGAAATTTATACTTGGTATGACGTTAATATGCCATCTATGACTACGGGGGCAATTAAATCATTATTAAAAGACGCTGGAATAAAAGAAACAGAAATAACTGATAAAGCAACAATAGATAATCTTATAGAAAAAATGAAGAATACTATTTCAAAAGATGGTTCTGCAAGAAATGCAATAAATACTATGTTGGATAATAATCAAATTGTTACTAAGACCAAAACTTATTCACTTACACAAGAACAATCTAATAGAATAAAAAACGAAATTAAAAAACCAATAAGTAAGGCTTGGGATTGGATTAAAGGAATATTTAAATAAAAATTATGACATCAATATTTGATTTCTTAAAAAAGAAACCTGTTAATAATGACGCTTTAACTTCTCCTGAGTATGCCGAGAAGAGAGAACAGATATATCAAAACAAATCTTGGTTAAAACCAGAAGTAAAAAAGCCAATTACATTAAAGCAGGTTTTATTGTTTAAGCCAGAAGAAAAGCCATTTGAGCTAAAGTCAGAACTAGAAAGGGGTAGTAGATTGATGAAGATTTTGGGAGATTCTTTTGGGACTACCTTTAAAGAATTACCAAGAGATATTGTTAATGTTGCAAGGGGTTATATTCAATCTGGAGTTGAATTTCCAGCTTCTTTTGCTTTGAATTTAGCACAATTAACTGGAGTCAGTAAAACTGGTAAAATAAAAATTCCTGCTATTGGAGAAATTAGAAGTCTAGAGAAACAGTATAACGATTGGTTAAAAAAGTCTAATGGAAGTGAGGGAGTAGCTGCCCTTGGTTTTGGTTCTGAAAATTTATTAAAATTATATATATTTTCTACTTGGCTTGGTTATGGAAAAGCTACAAAAATAGCTACACAAATAAACAAGGCAGAAGATTTGGCATATAAGAGGTTGGGGGTAAAGAGGGGGTCTAGTCCCGCTGTAATTAAAAAATCATATAGAGATTTGGCTCGCAAGTATCATCCAGATAAACCTAGTGGGAATGCTAAATTATTTAAAGAAGTTAAGGAGGCATATGAATTTTTACAAAAAACCTCTGGCATAAAACCTGAAACTATTATTAATGCGACACAGGAAGCTAATATAGGAAACATTGTCAAAAAAACACAATTAGCTACAATTGAAAAAAATATAATTCCAAAAGTTGTTCCTGGTGCCAAAACATTTATTAAACCAATAAAGCCATTAGTTAAACCAACTATTCCCACTACGCCCATTTCTAGAGAGGTTAAACCAATAGTTAAACAAGAAATAGATAAAGAATTCTTTACTGGATTAAAATTCAAAGAACCGACAATAGTAAAACTTTTAACACCACAAACTTATTATTCTCAAATATTAGGACTTAAACCATTAGTTGAGCCATTAGAACTTGCTAAACAAGAGTTTGACTTGGCATTTAGAAATACAGTTAACGGGATTGATAAGATGATACATACCCTTGAAAAGGTTTCAAAAACTACATTAAAGGAAAAAACTGCTGCCAAACTAAAAAATAGACCCACAAAAGCAGTTGAAGAAATGAGAGAATTGCTTGATAAATATGAAGAAGCACCAAAATCTTTATCGCCAGAAAAGACAGAAATATTTAATTGGTTTAGAAATCTCAATAGGGAAATGTTAAAGGCAGAAAATGCCGTTAGGGCAGAATTAGACCTAGAACCCATTAAATATCGCAAGGCTTATGTAAGACACGTAGCAGATAATGTAGCACAAGAAATGTTACAAGGTTTATATCCAATTCCACCTGAATTAACCTATTGGACAGATAAAATCATTAGTAAAAAGATTTATAATCCGATGGAAATGCAAAGAAAATTATCAAGTGAATTAGAGGAATTGTGGACAAAAGACTTGGGACACGCAACAAAGTCTATGGTATGGACTGCTCTTAAAGAAATACATTTATCTAAACCATTAGATGTTCTTAAAAATAGATTAGGACTTGTAAATAAAGACCCAAAAGTATATGAACAATTATCCCCAGAAGAAAAAGAATTTTATACTGGTATTAGGGCAATGCCTAACGCTACAAAGAAATGGCTTACGGATTATGTAAATCAAGTAATTAAAGGACACGAAACTAATTTAGATAGAAGTGTCAATAATCTTGTTACTCAAACGGGATTAAATGGTTTATTTAATAAAGCTCTTAGACCATTTGGTAGGGTTGTTGGGAACACGCCAGTAACTGACTTCTTTCAATTGAGTGGTCGTGCTTTAATCCACGGAGTTCTCGGTCCCTGGAGACCAAAATTACTTATTAGAAATAAGTTTCAAACAGTTCAAAATTTAGCTTTATATACACTAAAAGCTGTTATGAAAGGATTTTTACCAGCATCAGTTGATAAAAATTTAGTAGAATTATTGGATAAAAGTTTATTTCTTAAAACATATACAGGGGTTGAAGAATTACCAGTTTCATTACAGGGGAAATTAGAAAAGGCTAACCTTGCCGCCTTTCAATGGACTGCTCGGACAAATGCTCAACAGGCAATGAAAGTTGCCTATTGGGACACAAAAGATTTAGTTACTAATCCTAAATATAAAGAATTAGGTTGGGCTGACCCAGCACGAACATATAAAGAACCAAAGAGTTATTTGTATCCAAGTGAAAAGGAAAAAATTCTTAAGGAAATGGAATTTGGTGCTTCGGCTACTCAATATCATTATATTCCTATGGGAATGCCAGAAGTATTTAGGAACAAAGCTGCAATTCCTTTAACTCGTCTTCAAAGTTGGTGGATGAACCATTTTTTCAAATTTCATAGAGAAGCAATCTATAGAGCATTTAAGGGTGAAACTGGATATGGAGCTAAGTTGCCTTGGTCAAGAAGATTAGGTTGGTTTAGATATTTAATTTTAGGCGGAATGATATTAAATACCCTTGGATATGAGAGAAGTTATCTACTTGGTGCTGCTCCTAGTGGAGTTCCTCCAACAATGCAAATGGCTGTTAGTATGTATAACTATGTAACTACACTTGATAAACTTGATGAACCTTGGGCTAAAAGAAAAAATGAAGAAGCTAAAAGAAAAATGCACTATAGTCTGAAAACATTTATACCTGGACACCTGTCTTATAAGGATTTTATGGGTTTATGGAGTGGAGAAAAATCATTGAAAGATTATTTCTTTTATACTAAAATAAAAAAGGCTAAATCAACAGGATTAGATTTAGACCTTGATTTAGACCTTGATTTGGATTTAGATTTAGATTTATAAAAAAAACCTATTTAGGTTTATCTCCCCTTGGTGTTCTGTATATCTTACGCC
>CAZTWG010000050.1:0-4667 GCA_964617525.1 uncultured Gammaproteobacteria bacterium | reverse complement strand
CTATTATGTTTTCAGGGAGTTTAAGTCCTTCAGCAGAAGTAAGACCACTGAGGTCAAGGTTGCCATAATAAAATTTAATATCTTTTCCCCTTAAAACATCTCCTTTTTTTGTCCCTATTTGCTCTTTAGAACAATTAAAAACAAAAGATAAATCTTCCTTCATATCTCTTTCTCCTAATATCTCTTTAATTCTGGGGTCTTTTTGATGACCAAAGCCCTGAATTAAAGACTCAGTCTCATAAAGGAATTTAAGATCTTTTTTGTTTAATTCTTCTTTTTGTTTAACTTTGTTATCTATCTCTGTTAATATTCTCATGTCTGATGATTTCTTACTGTAATCCTTGGCTCCAGGCAGTGTTTCCATTTTGTTTTCTGTAATATCAATCATTTCTGGCTCTAAATTTTGCTGTTCATTAATGCCCCTAACCTCAGCTA
Source organism: uncultured Gammaproteobacteria bacterium (assembly GCA_964617525.1). Taxonomy (GTDB): domain Bacteria; phylum Patescibacteriota; class Patescibacteriia; order UBA2591; family UBA6264; genus JAIPGN01. Next base: position 4,232 of record CAZTWG010000050.1, on the reverse strand, counting down.
TTTGGTTTCCTTGCATTCTAATAGCCACCCTGGGAATGATATTCTTCCCTTCTTGGTTTTCAGAATAATAGACATAGAAATCTCCTGCATCTAATTGGGCTTTGGCAGTGCTTTCTCCAGCTGTGCACCAGCCAGTGCCATGACCATGAAGAGATGTATAGAGAGGGATTGGGTCGCTCTTCTGGTCATACTTGACCCATTCCCCTTTAGTAGATTCTTTTTGTTCTTGGGTGGCTGGAGTTATGCTTTCAATGGCATAAGCATAAAGTTTACTAAAATTAGCTCCAGAGAGAAGTTTTTCCCATTCTTGGTCTTTAATGTTTTCTTTTTCGTCTAATATTTCTTTTCCATACTGCTTTTGTAAAGCATCTAATACATAGGCCAATGCTTCACGGTTAATATCAGGAAATAATCCAGTAGTGGTTTTGCTCCTTTTTCTAAACTCTTTTTTCTTTTTGTCATATTCCCCCAATCTGACAATATTTCTGAATGTAAAATATTTAAGCCATGCGGGATACATAGCGTCTTTTGAGCCCAAATAATCTATCCATGTATCAATGCTTTGTTTTTGGTCCTTGATAATAATATTTGTTTCTTGTTCCCTTAATTCTTCGCTAATTTCAATATCACCATGGCCTTGTTCTCTGGCTATTCTTTTTTGCAATTCAAAATGACTTTCTGGAATATTGTCAGGATTGATAATAAAAAGGTCATAAAGTTTATCCTTTAGAATATTGATTCTTCTTTCCCTGATTCTTTCATCTGGGACTTGAAATATCTCTTCTAAACGATGGAAGTAAGCTTCTATTCTTTTATTTCCCTTAACTCTTTCGCCTTGTCTTTTCTCTTGGCGACGAACAGCGCTATTTACTTCTGGAGATTTCTCTAAATCAGGATATTTTTGTTCAAGAAATTTTTTTTTCATAATTAAATTACATTAACTTTTTTGCAATAATATTTAATTACAAGCTTTGCTTATACAATAAAATATTACATTTCTTGTTAAACCTTATATCTTCTATTAGATAACAAGAAGAAAAGCTCTAAAAATATTAAAAACAAAACTAAAAATAAAGCATTCCACCATCTTAAAAGATTTAATCCTTTAAGAATAAAAAATACTGAAACAAAAATCGCCAACCAAAGAGCTTGTCTAAATGCTATTTCTACTTGTTTAAAAATTGGCTTTTTTTTCAGCCATACTCTAATCAAAAATCCCAGAATAGAAGCTGTGCCCAAAATAGCTAAAAATAGACTAAAATAAAAAAGAACAAAACCAATTAAATCAGATTGTTGTGGATTAATCAAAACAAGCACCAAGACCCAAACCACCCAACAAATAATGGTTGAGATAGTCATTAAATTAAGATATTTCTTTAAAGTCATAAAATAAATAAATTATTCTAATTATTCTAATTAACCTAATTATTCTAATAAAATTCTAAATGACAAAAGAGAATCGCTGATTGTCAGCCGCTGATTGTTAAAAAATTCACATACAACAATTAGCAATCAACAATTAACAATTAATCCATTCGGCATTTAATATACTTGCCTCTAACGAAACATTTAAATTCTGATATTTTGTCCTATACTTTATCATTATATCATTAAAGAAATAATATGCCAAGTTCCAACAAACAAAAAGTTGAGAGGTTGGATCCTCTCAACTTTTTAACACGCTATCTAGACTCCTATTCAGTGCTTAGTATCCCATTCCTCCCGGCATCATACCTGCTCCAGGCATTCCTGCATTAGGCATGCCAGAACTTCCTTTATCACCTTTCTCTGGTAAATCAGTAACTATTGCTTCTGTAGTTAAAAGCAAAGAAGCAATAGATGCGGCATTTTGGAGAGCGCTACGAGTGACCTTAGTCGGGTCAACAATGCCGGCTACAACCAAATCTTTAAATTCATTCTTACCCGCATCATAACCATAATTCACATCTCCTTGCTTAACTTTTTCTAGAACCACTGAAGAATCTTGCCCAGAATTAGCAGCTATTTGGCGCAAAGGTTCTTCTAATGCCTTCTTCAATATTTTTACTCCCAAAGCTTCATCCCCTTTAAGAGCTAAAGATTCTAATGCGCCTAAGCATCTCAACAAAGCCACTCCTCCTCCGACAACGACACCTTCTTCAACTGCAGCCTTAGTGGCATGCACAGCATCTTCAACCTTAAATTTCTTTTCTTTCATTTCGGTCTCGGTAGCAGCACCTACTTTAATAACGGCAACACCACCGGTTAATTTAGCCAATCTTTCTTGTAGTTTTTCTTTATCAAAATCTGAAGTTGCTCTTTCTATCTCTCTTTTGATATTAATGACCCTATCTTCAATATCTTGTTTAGCTCCTTTCCCACCAACAATAATACTATTATCCTTCCTAGAAATAACTCTACGAGCTTGCCCTAAATCTTTTAAATTTGTATTTTCTAACTTTAATCCAATTTCTTCAGAAATAACCTTTCCTCCGGTTAAGGTAGCGATATCTTGCAATAACTCTTTCTTTCTATCTCCGAAACCTGGGGCTTTGACTGCCAAAACGTTGAAAGTTCCTCTTAACTTGTTAACTACAAAAGTAGCTAAAGCTTCTCCCTCAATGTCATCAGCTAAAACAACTAAATCCTTTTTGCCAGCTTGAGCCATTTTTTCTAACAAAGGCAAAATCTCCGAGAGAGAAGAAACCTTTTTATCGGTTATCAGAATATATGGATTTTCGTATTCAGCAACCATTTTTTCGGAGTTAGTAATCATATAAGGAGAAACATAACCATTGTCAAATTGCATTCCTTCTGTGACCTCTAGCTCTAGTTCAAATGATTGTGACTCTTCAACGGTTATTACCCCATCTTTCCCAACCTTCTCCATAGCTTCGGCAATAATTTTGCCAATTTCTAGATCATTTGCAGAAATTGAAGCTACTTGTTGTATTTCTCCACGACTAGAGACTGGTTTAGAAATTTTTTCTTTTAATTCCTTAACTACCGTAGCTACACCTTTCTCGATCCCCGACCTAATGGCCAATGGATTAGCTCCGGCTGCTACATTCCTTAATCCTGCTCCAAAGATCGCTTGGGTTAAAAGGACAGCTGTTGATGTCCCATCTCCAGCAATATCATTAGTTTTAGAAGCAACTTCTTGCAAAAGTTTAGCTCCAATATTTTCGTATTTATCCTCTAATTCAATTTCTTTGGCTACCGTTACTCCATCATTAGTAATGATAGGTGAACCATAACCTTTGTCTAAGATAACGCTACGACCGATTGGACCTAACGTCACTTTTACTGTAGCAGCTAATTTATCTATTCCTCGCTTCATCGCTGCCCGTGCTTTTTCGTCAAATAAAATTTGTTTAGACATAAATTAGTTAATTAGTTAATTAGTTAATCAAGGCTACGACTTTATCATAGTCAACAACTAAAAATTCTTTTTCTTCGACTTTATACTCATCAGAACCATACTTTTCAAATAAAATTTTATCACCAACTTTTAAATCTATCACCTCTCTTTGACCATTACTTAATGTCCTCCCAGGGCCAATAGCAATAACTTTTCCTTGAATTGGCTTTTCTTTATCGGCAGTATCAGGTAAAATAATACCACCTTTACTTACTTCGCTTTTAATAATTGGTTCGACTATTAACCTACTACCCATTGGTTTAAGTTTTAACATAAATTAATTTGATTAATAAGTTAAATAATAATTAGCACTCTTGACCTTTATCTGCTAATTATAGAAAACTATTAGAAATCAGTCAAGAGGTCATATTAAAACCAACAAAAAAAATATGCATAAAATTAAATTTATCCAAATTATTTTCATTTTATTTATTTTAGTTTTCCCTAAATCCTCGCAAGCTAAAACAGAAAATATAGAATTATATTTTTTCTATAGCCCAACTTGTCCTGCTTGTCACCAAGCTGAAATATTACTTGGAACACTAAAAACCAAATATCCTAATTTGCGGATTAGAAGATTTGAAATCTTTAAAGAGAATAATCAAAAACTATATTCAGCTTTAGCTAAAATATATCAAATTGATCATACTTCTGTCCCTGGTATCTTTATAGAAAAAAAGGGCTTTAATTATTGCTCTTTTTCTACAATTTCCGAAATAGAAAAAATAATTCTTCGTTGCGAGAAACAAAAATGCGATTCCCCTACGCAAAAACTCTTAGCTAATACCACAAAAAAAGAAACCTCATCTCCTAAGTCTAATCTAAATATAAT
>CAZTWG010000049.1:1302-4815 GCA_964617525.1 uncultured Gammaproteobacteria bacterium | reverse complement strand
GTAGATTAGGGTGTTTCGTTAAAAGTCTGTTTACATTTACCATTATTATATATATAATTAAATTATCTTGATATTAGTTATATGTGGAATAATTTAATTTCAAGATTCCTGAGCGTAGCGAAGGGATTAATTACTTAATACAAATTAATTAGAATATATGCTTAAAACATCTCAAAATAATGAAAAAAAATTATTTGACTTAGAAAAACGATTAGGTGAGAAAACAGAAGCTCAGCCCCAAGCAGAAAAAGAGCTAGGGTTCGAGGAAGAAAAAACTGAGAGTAGCCAAACTAGCACAGAGAAGGAAGAACCAGTGATAGCTCCGTTGAGCACTACACCTAATTCTCCAACTCCAGTTTTACAAACCAAAGAGGATAAAATTTTTAAGGACATTGAATCTATTCTTTCTGAAGATATAGAGGAAATTTACAAAAATTTGCCAGAAACATTACAAGAAGATTTTAAAAAGAAAGGAGAAGAAACCGCAAAAGAGATAAAGGGCATTATTAGTCAAGCAAGGATTGCTATTTCTAAAGTTTTAACTTTAATTAAAAATTGGCTTTTAATGGTTCCTGGTGTTAATAAATTTTTTTTAGAACAAGAATCTAAAATAAAAACAGAAAAAATCTTAAATTTAGCAGAAAAAATTAAAAATGAACAAATTGAATAATTAGACAATTAGTTAATAATTAATAATATATAATATGGATATCTTTGATTCATTTTATTACCTAACCGAACCTATTGTTTTTATTCCTGTTATCATTCTTCTTGTCTTCTTTTTTATATTTTTTGTTCTTAGAAATTATTTTTCTAAGATTTCCAAAATAAAATTTGCTTTCAATAAAGTAATTTTGTTAATTAGTGTACCCAAGGATTCGGGGAAAGAAGATGATGGCAAAAAATCAATTAAAGAAATATTGGGAGCGGCAGAGACATTCTGGGGCAATGTAGCTGGGCTAAAGGCTCAATCTGGTCCAAAGACTTGGTTTTTGGGTCGTTCAGACACTTTCTCTTTTGAAATTATTTCTGACAAAAGTGGAATAATTTCTTTTTATGCCGTAGTTCCTAAATATTTGCAACACTTTTTTGAGCAACAGCTTCAAGCGCAATATCCATCAGCTCAAATTGACATAGTTGATGATTACAATATATTTTTATCTAAGGGAAAGACTCTTAGTGCGTCTCTAGTGCTTAAGAACAATTCTATGTTGCCAATCAGAACTTATTTAAAGCTAGAAACTGATTTTTTAAATGCTATTACCAATTCTCTTAGTAAGATCGCTGAAGAAGATGCAGCCGCCATCCAAGTAATAACTCGTTCTGCTTCTCCAGGTTGGAGAAAAGGGGGAATCAAAGTAGCTTCAGAGATGCAACAAGGCAAAAAGTTTTCTGAAGCACTGAAGATAACTAATACTAGTTTAATTTTTAAACTTCTTAATATTTTATTCCAAGGGTTTACTCCCAAAAAAGAAGATGATTATTCTGCTGTTGGCAATAAAAAAGAACATCGATTGTCTCCAATGGAACAAGAGATAATCAAATCTTTAGAAGAAAAGGCAAGTAAAGCGGGTTTTGAGGTTAATATTAGAATTATTGTTTCAGCTCAAGATGAAAAAAGGGCACGGGCTTATCTTGATAATATTACAAATGCATTTGCTCAATATACTGATTATCAATACGGTAATGGTTTCAAGGTAGTTAAAGGAGATAAATCAACTATAGAAAATTTTATTTATCGCTTTTTGGACAATAAGAAATCTTTTATTTTGAATTCAGAAGAAATGACTGGTGTCTATCATTTTCCTCTGTCTACAACGGAAACTCCTAATATTAGATGGTTGATGGCTAAAAAAGCGCCAGTTCCTATTAATATCCCAACTCAAGGACTATTTATGGGATATAATTTTTATAGGGGAGAGAAAAGAAAAGTCAGAATTAAAAGAGAAGACCGTCGTCGTCATATGTATATTGTAGGAATGACTGGCACTGGTAAGTCATGGTTTGCCGAAGGATTAGCAATGCAAGATATTGCTAATGGTGAGGGAGTTTGTTTTATTGACCCTCACGGAGATGCTATTGACCACATTTTAGAGAGAATACCCAAAGACAGGGCAGAAGATGTTATTCTATTTGACCCGGCAGATTTGACTAGACCATTGGGTTTGAATATGTTGGAATATGATTCTCCTGAGCAAAAAACTTTTGCAATCAATGAAGTAATGAATATTTTTGACAAGCTTTATGATTTAAAACAAACAGGAGGCCCTATGTTTGAACAATATTTCAAAAATGCTTGTCATTTAATAATGGATGACCCTGAATCTGGGTCTACTTTGCTGGAAGTGCCAAAAGTATTAGCTGATGAAGATTTTAGAAAGTATAAATTATCAAAATGCAAAACGCCAGTGGTTAAAGAATTTTGGGAAAAACAGGCCTTAAAAGCAGGGGGGGAGGCTTCTTTGCAAAATATGGTTCCATATATTACTAGTAAATTAACTCCATTTTTGACAAACGAATTTTTGCGACCCATTATTGCCCAACAAAAAAGCAGTCTGAATTTTAGAGAAGCTATGGATGGGAGAAAGATTATTTTAGCTAAATTATCTAAGGGGAAGATAGGTGAAATGAATGCTTATTTACTAGGGATGGTTATTATCGGCAAAATCTTAATGTCAGCTTTGTCTAGAGGAGATATGCCCGAAGAAAAGAGAAAAGATTTTTATTTATATATTGATGAGTTCCAAAATTTCTTAACAGATAGTATGCAAATTATTCTATCCGAGGCCAGAAAATATCGTTTATGTCTGACTATGGCTCATCAATATATCGCGCAATTAGTTAAAGGTGGTGACACGAAGTTCAAGGATTCTATCTTTGGAAATGTAGGCACTAAGGTTGCTTATCGCGTTGGCGTTGATGATGCCGAAGTTTTAACTAAAGAATATTCTCCAGTATTTAATCAATATGATTTTTTGAATATGCCCAAATACAATGCTTTTGTAAAACTATTGATTGATAATGCCAATCCTCCTGCTTTTAGTATGACTTCTGTACCTTTTAATGATATCCCTGGAGTCCAACTAGCTAATCCTGAATCTGCTAAACTTATTAGAGAGTTATCACGTTTAAAATATGGTAAAGATAAAAATCTTATAGAGAGTGAAATTATAAAAAGATCTAAATTGTCGTTAGTTAATTAAAGAATTTATGGTTATTTACAGAAAATATAGACCCAAGAATTTTAAAGAAGTTATTGGGCAAGAAAATATTATTCGTATTTTAGAGAATGAGATTAAAACAGATAAGCTTGCTCATGCCTATTTATTTACTGGCCCTAGGGGATTAGGCAAAACTACCAGTGCACGTTTAATGGCTAAAGCTGTAAATTGTTTGAATAGAAAGAAAGGAGAAAGTGAGCCTTGCAATAAATGTGCTGTTTGTTCGTCTGTTAATGAAGGACGATTTGGGGATTTGATTGAGTTGGATGCTGCTTCTCAAACAGGAGTAGAC
>CAZTWG010000049.1:0-1292 GCA_964617525.1 uncultured Gammaproteobacteria bacterium | reverse complement strand
AATGTTCGCGAAAATATTATTTCATATAGTCATATACCTCCCGTTATTGGCAAATACAAAGTTTTTGTGATTGATGAATGTCACATGCTTTCAAAATCAGCATTTAACGCTCTTTTAAAGATATTAGAAGAGCCACCATCTTATGTTATATTTATACTAGCAACTACTGAAATCCATAAAGTACCAGATACAATTATTTCTCGTTGCCAAAGATTTAATTTTAAAAAAGTTTCTTTGGAAAAAATTGTTAATCGTTTAGATAAAATAGCTAAAGCAGAGAAGATAAAAATACAAAAAAACGTGCTTCGATCTATTGCAGTTCGTTCCGAAGGTTGCGTGCGTGATGCTGAGAGCTTGTTTAATCAAGTCATTGCTATAGGTGGCAAAGAAATTACTTTGGAAGAGGCTTCTTTGGTTATTCCTCCTTCTCAGACAAAATTATTGATGGAATTTTTGGAAACGATATTTAAAAAAGAGGATAGTAAAGCAGTTGCTTTAGTTAATCAGCTTATAAACGATGGTATTGATTTAGAGCAATTTGTCAGTGATTTAATATCTTTCTTAAGAAAAATGATTTTAATAAAAATAGGAGCGGTTAATAATGATTTATATTGGCAACAAGACCAATCAGACCCAAAAAAAGCAGAAAAACTCGCAAAAAGCATTGATTTAAAGAGATTAATAGAAATTATTGAAGGACTTATTAGAACTAAAGCTCAGTTTGGATATAGCCCTATTCCTCAATTACCAATTGAATTAGCTATTCTTAAACTTTGCACAAAATAGATAATATTCGGGGGTCGTCTAATGGCAGGACATCAGGTTCTGGTCCTGAGAATTGGGGTTCGAATCCCTACCCCCGAGCCAACCTAGTACGCGGTTCGAGAGACCGTGATACGTCTAAACTGCATAAAAAATTAAAAACTACTTATATGATTAAAGTAGTTAAAAATAGAAACTTATCTCTGTAATTTTTTGAGTGGCGGGGATTTTTTTATCAACCAACTTATGGGTTTATTATTATTTATTCTTACAGCTGGAGCATTAGTTATAGCAACATATCCTCTTTTAAAAAAAGAAAAATATACATTATGGACAATTGGCGGAGTTTTTATAAGTAGTATAATAATATCGGTTAATGGAATTTATAGTGTTTGTAAAGACGGTTGGATATCACATAGTATGGGCAAACAAGGCGCATGTTCTTGGCATGGAGGTGTTGTCACTAAATTAAACGATTTTGGATTGACGGTTTTATGGATATCATCAATTATGATTATTGGAACATGTAT
>CAZTWG010000048.1:0-4920 GCA_964617525.1 uncultured Gammaproteobacteria bacterium | reverse complement strand
GCAGGTTCTTACTATGAGCAAAGCGAATAACAAGGTTCTGCGAAGCAGGTTCTTAAAATTTGATTAGTCTCAAAAAAATGAGAAAGGCCAGGACGGGAGTCGAACCCGTGTATATCGGTTTTGCAAACCGACGCCTTAGCCACTTGGCTACCTGGCCATATTTTTTACTTTAGCAAAAAAGTATGCATTTGTCTATATTGCCAAGAATTCTCAAATTAACCGTTTTGTGTTATATGATGAGCATTGCATCGCCGAAAGAATAGAAGCGATACTTTTCTTTTATTGCCTCTGCATAAGCTTGAGAAATGAGTTCTTGTCCAGCAAAAGCAGAAACAAGCATCAATAATGTTGATTTTGGAAGATGAAAATTAGTGATTAACCCGTCGATGAATTTAAACTTATACCCAGGATATATAAATGTTTGGATTGATTTAGCTTCGGTTTTTAGAATATGTCTATTGGAGGAAAATGTCTCTAAAACACGACAAGAAGTAGTGCCAACAGCTATTATCTTTTTTTGTTCTTTTTTAGCTTTGTTCAAAAGCTGAACAATTGGTTTTTTTATTTCTCCCCACTCAGAATGCATTTTGTGGTTTTTAATGTTTTGCGTTCTCACTGGTTGGAATGTGCCCAAACCAACATGTAATGTAACAAAATGCATATCTACCCCTGCTGTTTTTAGTTCTTGGATAATTTTTTTAGTAAAATGGAAACCAGCAGTGGGTGCAGCAGCTGATCCTGGTCGTTGAGCATAAATGGTTTGATACTCATGTAGATTAGATTTCCTTTTAATGTAGGGTGGGGTGGGGGTTTTACCTGCTCTTTTTAACTCTTTTTGTAAATCTCCCTGGAGTATCTTGAATTTCATTATCCAAGTTTGTTCGGATAATCTTTTTTCAAGAATTCCAAATAATTTTTTGTTAAAAGTAATTTTTAAGTTTATTCTTCCTTTTCCTTTGAGTATAATTTCCCAGCAATCATTTTTTAATTCTTTCAACAGTAAGACCTCTACCTTGCCGTTAGTAGGTTTTTTCCCATTTAAACGCGCAGGGATTACCTTAGAGTTGTTAGCCACTAAAACAGAATTATGTTCTATATATTTGTTGATGTTGTAAAAATAATCATGAGTTATCATCTTTTTCCCCCGCTCTAAAATCATCAGCCTCGAATGATCTCGAGGCCTTACTGGTTCTTGTGCGATTAAATCTATTGGTAGATGATAATTGAATTGTTCTAAACTTAACATCTAGGTTTTGGTATATTTATTAATAGCTGAAGCGCTAGCAACAACAGAGACAATAATTGAGAATATTAAGAGAGTCAGCCAAAATTCTAAACTTTGTGTTCGCAAATAAAGGCTCAAATTAAAATCCATTTGTAGAAAATTTTTGATTTGAGGTTGGATAAATATAGAAAATAGCCAAATTAAGCCAATGTTTAATATCCATGCCACAATAGCATAGAGAGAGCCTTCTATCAAAAAAGGGGCCCGAATAAACCAAGAAGAGGCTCCTACTAAACGCATTATTCTAATTTCTTTTTTACGGGAAATAGCCCCTAGTTTTATGGCAGTAAATATGACTAATATAGCTATTATCAGGAATAATCCACTTACAACTAAACCAACGTGATAAATTTTTTGATTAAACTTATTGAAAATTTTAATAAGTTCTTCGTAGTCGTAAAAATTTTGGTCGTGTATCAAGCTCTGATATCGTTCTTGATTAACGATTCTCATGGTTTTTTGATATTTCCCTGGATTTCGAAATTTAACAGATATGACAGCTCCTAGTGGATTTTCGTTTAGCTCTTCTATTGAGTTTAATATTATGGGATCTTTTTGGTGCTTTTTTTTGAATTGAGCTAAAGCATCTTCCGGGCTTAAATAATTTATCTCTTTAATTTCATCACAATTTTCTAGCTCTGATTTAAATATATTTAATTCATTTTGGTCTATATTATTCTTAAAGTATATCCCTAGGTCCATTCTAGATGCTATATTGTCTAGAGCTTGAGTGCCAAGAACATTAATGCTATAAAGAAGGGTTAGGGTAAAAAGCATAAGGAGTATAATAACAATACTGGTTAAAGATAACCAAAAGTTACGAAAGAAATTTTGAAAAGCTAACTTAATAATTTTCATTTATTTTTTACGGTAATTCCTAACTCTTTTAATTGTTTCGAGCTGACTCTGCTGGGCGAATCCATTAAAGGGTCATAAGCGTCAGACGTCAAGGGAAAGGCGATTACTTCGCGAATATTTTTTTCGTTTAACAATATTAACAAAAGTCGGTCTAATCCTGGAGCAATGCCACCGTGTGGAGGCGCACCGTACTGTAATGCTTTTAAAAAATGTTCAAACTGTTTTTTCTGTCCCTCTTTAAGTCCGATAAGATTAAATATTTTTTCTTGAATATCTGAGCAATGTATTCTCATTGCCCCACCTCCTACTTCTATGCCGTTTAAGACTAGATCATGTTGTAGGGATTTAACCTTTTCGGGACTAGAATCTAATAATGGTAAATCTTCTTCTTGAGGTTGAGTAAACATGTTATGAGAAGGCGCCCATTGGTTATTGGCTCCAATGAATTTTTCATTTTCATTGATTTGATTAGTAAATAGAGGAAAATTAAGAATCCATGCAAAAGCTAATTCATTTGAGTCTTTTTTATTTTTTCTTAAATCTGGTTTATCGGTTTTATATTTTTTTATTACTTCTTGATAGTCTAAACGAGGCCAAGGGGTTTGAGTAATATATTTTTTTGGGAAAAGTTTGGATATCATTTTTGTAAACATTTCTTCAGTTAATTTTAAAATATCCTCCTGCTTGACAAAGGACATTTCAATATCAATCTGATAGAATTCTCCCGGCGATCTATCTGCGCGCGCATCTTCGTCTCTAAAGCAAGGAGCAATTTGGAAATATTTTTCTATGCCAGAAATCATTAGTAATTGTTTATATTGTTGTGGGGCTTGGGGTAGCGCAAAAAATTTTCCTTTGTGAACACGGGAGGGAACTAAATAATCCCGAGCTCCCTCGGGTGTTGATTTGGATAAAATAGGCGTTTGAATTTCTATAAATTCTTTTTCAAATAGAAAATTTCTTATATAATGCAATACTTCTGACCTCATTATTATATTTTTTTTCATTCTATTATGTCGTAAATCTAAATACCTATACTTTAGTCGTATTTCTTCATTGACTTGTTTTTCTTCACTATTAATTTCAAAAGGAGGAGTTTTGGATTCATTAAGAATAGAAACTTTTTTGGCTAGGATTTCTATACTTCCGGTTGGTTTTTCTTTGTTAATTTGATTTTCTGGCCTTTTGCCAACTACTCCCTCGACTTCTAGAACAAACTCATGTCTAATCTTATCTATTACATCCAAAGAATCAGTATCAATTTCGTTTGGGGCTATAATTATTTGTACTATTCCAGATTGGTCACGAAGGTCAATAAATACAATTTTTCCTAGATTACGTCTAGAATGGACCCAACCACAAATTCTAACTCTTTCACCAACTTTATTAACGGTGTCTATTATTTTAGTTCTCTTCATATTTTAAGGGGTTAAGCGATTGATGAGCCTAGGGAAAGGTATAGTTTCTCTTATGTGTTTGCGTCCACAAATCCATCCAGTTAACCTTTCTAATCCATACCCAAACCCAGAATGAGGAACAGACCCATATCTTCTCAAGTCCAAATACCATTGAAATTCTTTGATTGGTATCTTTTCTTTTATCATTCGTTTCCTTAATGTTTCATAATCATATTCTCTTTCGGACGCTCCAATTATTTCTCCGTAACCACCTGGAGCAATTAGATCTGAACCTAAAACTAAATCTGGATTTTGTGGATCAATTTTCATATAAAAAGCTTTGATGTTTTTGGGCCATTTCTCTACAAAAACAGGGATTTTGCTATTTTGCGTTATTAATGTTTCGTCTTCTGCGCCAAAGTCATCTCCCATTTTAATTTTAGATCCCATTTTTTGTATTTTTTTAATTGCATTTTTGTATGTAATTCTTTCAAATGGGAGTTTAATATCTTTTAGTTCATCTATGTCCCTTTCCAATATTATCAGCTCTTGTTCACAATTTTTAAGTATATGATTGATAATATAAGAAATTAATTGTTCTTGTATTTCCATATTTTCCTTATGTTCTACAAATGCCATCTCAGCATCCATCATCCAAAATTCAGTTAAATGTCTGCGAGTCTTAGATTTTTCAGCCCTAAAGGTTGGACCAAAATCAAATACTCTGTTATGAGATGCGATTCCTGCTTCTAAATAAAGCTGTCCTGATTGAGATAAATAAGCTTTTCCTAGATGAAAATAATTTAATTCAAATAAAGTTGTTGTGTCTTCGCAAGAAGTTGGGGTTAGGATGGGAGCGTCAATTTTAGTAAAATTATTTTGCCAGAGAAAATTATACGTGGCTTTTATTATTTCGTTTCTGATGTTCTGAATAGCCCATTGTTTTTTATCTCTTAACCAAAGATGACGATAATCTAATAGGAAATCAGGCCCATGCTCTTTTTTGCCAATAGGATATTCGTTAGCTATCTGATAAATTTTTAAATTCTTTATTTGTATTTCAAAAACATCTTTTTTTTGAGGATGTTTTTTTATAATTCCTTTGACCTCTAGAGAGCTTTCTCTAGTGATTTTTTGGGCTTGTTCCCATTGAGATAGACTAACTCCTCCTTTTTCCATAACACCTTGGACAAATCCAGTCCCGTCTCTTAGCTGAAGAAACATAATTAGACCAGAGGAGCGAAGGTTATACGTCCATCCTCGTATGGTTACAGTTTTGTTAAGATATTTTTTGATATCTTTGATTAAAATATACATAGTTCTCATTATGAGCGTAACGAATAACAAGGTTCTGCGAACGCAGTGAGCAGGTTCTTCTTA
>CAZTWG010000047.1:0-5278 GCA_964617525.1 uncultured Gammaproteobacteria bacterium | reverse complement strand
AAAATGGCGGAGAGGGCGGGATTCGAACCCGCGATACCTTTCGGTATACTGCCTTTCCAAGGCAGCGCAATCGGCCTCTATGCGACCTCTCCTTCTTATTTGAAATTGACCCATGAGGTCCAAATTTCAAAATCTATATAGATAAATTGATTTTTTGTGTTTTTCGTCTGGACGACGAATGCTTTCTGGGTTTAACCCTTTAATTGGAAAGCCATAAGCTATAACTCTCGCTCCTTCCTTGAGTTCTTTCTCTAGTTTATATCTTAATCTTTTCTCGAGAACCCTTGGCATTCCATAAACATATATCGCATCTGCTTTCGACAAATCCTCATGGAATAAATTTTTTAGCTTGAAAGTAATATTACTCTTATCTCTTGAAAAAATGCGTTTGACCCAAGAATAAAGAAAAAACAAAAGACTCAACTCAATGCCGATTGCTTTTGATTTGAAATTTCTCGCAGCGTAAAAAACTACTCGCCCATCGCCACAACCTAAATCATAAAAGATTTCATTATCTTTTAGGGCAATTACTTCAAAAATTCGTGGTAATTCTTTTTTCTCGCAAGGGACAAAAGGAGCAAAAGATTTGCTAGCATTACGGAAAGAAATAGCAACCCAGAGTATAAAAAAGGCAAGAAGTAAATATATTAAAGGAATTAAAAATTGCATAATTATTATTTTTTTTCTGCTTGGGCGATTTTTATTGTAGTCTCAATAATTGTATCGGGGAGTAAAGAAATTGAATCAATCCCCTCTTTTACCAAAAATTGAGCAAAGTCGGGGAAATCACTTGGTGCCTGGCCACAAATTCCAACTTTGCATTTTTGTTTATGGGCTATTTTGATTAGCTGTCTAATCATCCTTTTTACTGCCTCGTTTCTCTCATCAAAAAGATGAGCAACTAAGCTTGAATCTCTATCTAACCCTAAAGTCAACTGGGTTAGATCGTTGGAACCAATAGAAAATCCGTCAAAAATCTTGGCAAATTCATCGGCTAGTATAACATTAGAAGGGATTTCAGCCATAACATAAACTTGTAATTTCTTTTGTTCTTTAAATTTTTCTCTTAATTTATATTTATCAATAATTTTAAGAACACCCTTTGCCTCTTCAATTGTTCTGCAAAAAGGCACCATTACAATTACGTTATCCAAGCCAAACTCTTGACGGACTTTTTTAATAGCTTGGCATTCCATTTCAAAAGCTTTTTTAAATTTAGGGTCATTATAGCGGCTAGCCCCCCGCCAACCGATCATAGGATTAGTCTCTTTGGGTTCATAAAACGAGC
Organism: uncultured Gammaproteobacteria bacterium; assembly: GCA_964617525.1. Classification (GTDB taxonomy): domain Bacteria; phylum Patescibacteriota; class Patescibacteriia; order UBA2591; family UBA6264; genus JAIPGN01. The sequence goes on along the minus strand of CAZTWG010000047.1, from coordinate 3,990 downwards.
CACCAATTAAATTAGCATATTCATTGCTTTTAAAATCTGAAAATCTAACAATCACATCCTTGGGATAAAAAGCAGAAGCAATGGTTCCAATCCCCTCTGCTAATTTATTAATATAAAAATCAGTTTTGCTCCCATAACCTGCTGTTATTCTATCTATCTGCTTTTTAACCTTTTCGTCTTTAAGTGTAGCATAATTCAATAAAGCTAAGGGATGAATTTTGATATAGTTGTTAATTATAAACTCCTCACGAGCCAAACCAACTCCATCGTTAGGCAAAAAAGAAAAACCAAATGCTTGACTTGGCTCAGCCACATTAAGCATTACTTTGGTTTTTGGATTCTTTATTTTCTTTAAAAAAGTTTTTTTTATTTTAAACGGCAACAAACCATTATAAATATGCCCTACCTCTCCTTCAGCGCAAGAGACTGTCACCTTTTGTTTATCTTTAATAAGCTTAGTGACGTTACCAGTCCCGACTATACAAGGGACGCCTAATTCACGACTAACAATAGCCGCATGGCAAGTTCTCCCGCCGGCATTAGTAACAATAGCTGAAGCAATTTTCATAATTGGGACCCAATCTGGGTCTGTCATTTCAGTAACCAAAACCTCTCCTTTTTTAAATTCAATAATATCCTTAACGTCTTCGATTACATGAGCGACTCCTTGTCCAATCCTAGAGCCCACAGCTACGCCAGTAGTTATAACCTCATTCTGGACAGTTTTTGATTTCCCGCGAGTTAAACCCCTTTGATTCTTTTTTTGATTTACCAGAACATACCTCTCTAATATATCTACTGATTTACGAGATTGAACGGTTTCTGGTCGCGCTTGTAAAATATATAACTTATTATCTTTGCCATCTTTCCCCCATTCCATATCCATTGGACGTTTATAGTGTTTTTCAATTAAAATAGAATAACGAGCTAATTCTAAAATTTCTTCCTCAGATAAAGTAAATTTTCTTCTTTTCTTTGAAACAGTTTTTATATTCTTAACTGGGCTCTTTCCCTTAAAATTATATATCATTGTCCATTCTTTGCGCCCTAGCCTTTTGTTCACGATTGGTTTGTATCCTTTGTCTAACAAAGGTTCAAAAACCATAAATTCGTCAGGGCTAACCTTACCTTGAACTATATTTTCTCCTAACCCCCAAGAAGAATTAATAACCGTAATATCAGCAAAACCAGATTCAGTGTCACAAGAAAACATAACACCCGAACAAGCTAAATCTGAACGAATCATTTTTTGGACTCCCACAGAAAGAGCTACGTCCATATGTTTAAATCCTTTGGTCTGACGATAAGCAATGGCTCGATTGGTGAAAAGAGAAGCTATACACTTACGAACCGCTTTTAGCAAACTGTCTACCCCTCTAATATTAAGATATGTTTCCATTTGCCCAGCAAAACTGGCGTCAGGCATATCTTCGGCCGTAGCAGAACTACGAACTGCAACATCAACATTTTTAGAATTATACTCTTGAGATAATTTTTTGTAAGCAGAAACAATAGCTTTTTCTAAATCTTTATCTAATGGTGTTTTTAAAATTAAATTTCGTATCTTTTGACCACGCTGAGACAAATCTTCAACATTCTGAACGTCTAAATCTTTTAAGGTGTTTTCTATTTTTTCACCCAATTGGCTTTTTTCCATAAAATGCCAATAAGCTTCTGAGGTAGTAGCAAAACCATTAGGAACACGGACTCCTTTTTTGCCTAACTTTTGATACATTTCTCCTAAAGAAGCATTCTTCCCTCCTACTCTAGGAACGTCTTTAATAGATAAATCTTTGAACCATATTAAAAAATTCATAATTGTTTTTTTTATTTAAAATTAAATTTTAATTTTTGTTGCTATTTTCCCCAAAACAGGGATTGACCATTCTTGGCCCTTGGCCGCTTTGACTAAACCAAAAAGAGAAAATAAAATACATAAAATCCAACCAATGAAACCAACTACCCAACCAATAAACGGAATGGCTAAAATTAAAGTACAAATAATTTCTGCCACAAACAATGCCACTCCTTGACGAACGTGGAAATAAACTGGCCTGCTTTTCTCCCCTAGAATCACAACCAGCAAAGAGAAAACTCCTAAATAGGAAATAATAGCCAAGAATTTTTGTGATGAAGAGATTTTATTTTTTCCCTTAATTAAGGAATTAATCTTTTGTTTAATTTTGTCTATTTTCATATTTTTTCTAATTAAATTACCTTAATTTATATACAATAAATATTTAATTCCAAGGTTCTGCGGAGCAGGTTCTTGTTTTCTTTTAAATTGATACTATTACTATAGGTTTTTTGCCAACTCTACTTAAAATTAAATCACTTAAGCTAGTCCCCATTTTGTATTCTGACCCAGGTTTAAGTCCATGTTTTTGGATTAATTTTTTAGTTTTAAGCCTTAAGTCTGAAATTAATTCATCGCCCAACTCTACTCCCTGGCAAGTAATATTAATCTTAAGACCTGCCTGATTTTTTTTGCCCATTCTAGCAGATGAAATAGAGACAAAACAAATTCCAGCTTCAGCTAATTTTTTGCGAGCTTTTAAAACTTTTTCATTTAATGGTTCAATCTTTCTTCCCTCTACCACTACAATTGAGTGTGGCATTCTTGTATGTGAGAGCTTGCGGGCTTGCCCTTGTTCATTGAATTCTAAAACTTCCCCATTCTTAAGCATAAAACAATTTTCTTTTTTGACTCCAGAGCTTTGAGCCAATTTAATGTGTTCAGCTTGCATATAGTGAGCTCCCTCAATCGGCATAAAAAATTTAGGTCTAATCAAGGAAAGCATGTTTAATAATCCTTCTTGTTTTGCATGACCAGAACTATGGATTCCTGACCCCAAAACACGACGGAAAATTACTTCCGCCCCCAGATCAACTAAACCGTTCATTACTCCAGTTACAGCTAATTCATTGCCGGGCACAGTAGAAGAAGAAAATATAACTGTATCTCCTCGTTTAATTCTAACCAAACGATGAATATTTTGAGCAATTCTATCCATAGAAGAGCCTTCTACTCCTTGAGACCCGCCAGCGATAACAAAAACTTTATGAGCAGGCATTTTGTTCATCTCAGTAATATCCACTAGCATTTTATGTGGAATTTTTAAATAACCTAAACTTTGAGCGATAGCTGCTGTTTTTTTAATAGACATACCAACTAATGCTACTTTTCTGTTGCATTTTTGACATGCGTTAACAGCCTGTTGAATCCTACTAACTAAACTAGCAAAAGTCGTGAATACAATCCTTCCTTTAATGCTTTTGATTAACGAATAAGTTATTTTTCCGACTTCTTGCTCAGAAACAACTTTTCCGGGCAAAGCAGCATTGGTGCTGTCTGACAAAAGAGCCAAAACTTTTTCATCCCCTATTCTTTTTAATAATTTTTCATTAACTGGCTTTTGGTCCAAAGGTGATTTATCGAATTTAAAATCTCCAGTATGAACAACTGTCCCTAAAGAAGTTTTAATAATTAACCCTACGCTATCTGGAATATTATGCACCACACTAAATGGTGTAATAGAAAAATCGCCCAAGTTAAAGGCCTTTTCTGGTTTAATAAGATTTAATTTAGCATCTTGAACCCCAAACTCTAACAATCTATCTTCTATCAACCCAATGGTTAAGGGAGTAGCAAAAATTGGGGGATTCCCTAAATTTTTTAGAAAATAAGAAATAGCGCCAATATGGTCTAAATGACCATGAGTAATAACCAGTCCTTTAATTCTATTTTTATTTTCTTGTAGATAAGTAACATCTGGTAAAACATAGTCAACTCCTAATAAATCTGGACCAGGAAAATCCAACCCCATATCTATTACTATAATATCACCTTTTTTTTGATTTGATTGTAAAAATTCTAGAGCCATGCAATTCTTGCCTACCTCTTCAACTCCGCCTAATGGAATAATACGTAATTTCATAATTAAATTATTTTAATTTTTTATATAATGTTTTATTTAATTTCAAGGTTCT
>CAZTWG010000046.1:0-5406 GCA_964617525.1 uncultured Gammaproteobacteria bacterium | reverse complement strand
TAAGAATCAGTAAAAGCACCATTAAACGCTGGCTAAAAAGCGGTATTATTCGTGCTAATAAAATAGGCGGAAGATACAAAATCTTGGGCTCGGAAATTTTGAGATTAATATCCCCTGCTTTAGAAAAAGACACACGCAAGGCTTACAGAGATTTGCGTGATAAAACTAAGAAAAGAATTAAAAATTGGTAAATAATTTTGTTTGACTTAATCGTTAATATGGTATAACTCAAAAATAGAGATAAGCCGTATTAAAAAATATTGACATTGTTTCCTAAATAGGTTACAATTGTAACCTAAAAAAGATACATATGGATATTTTAAATTTTTCAAAATCAAAGCTTAGAAGCAAAATATTACAATTATATTTTGCTCATCCAGAGAAAAAATATTATTTACGAGAATTAGAAAGATTGTTAGAAAAACCAGTCGCATATATTCGTCGTGAACTTTTAGGATTAGAAAAATCAGGATTGTTCGTATCAAATTTCAGTGGCAAACAAAGATATTTTAGCTTAAATAAAAACTACTATCTATATAAAGAAGTTAAAAAAATTGTTTTTAAAACTGTTGGAATAAAGGGCAGTTTAGAAACAATATTAAAAAATATTCAAAATATAAAAATCGCATTTATTTTTGGCTCCTTTGCTAAAAGCAAAGAAGATTCTCTCAGCGACATAGATGTAATGATAATTGGGAACCCCAACGAAGATAAACTAATTTCGGCTATCAATAAATTGGAAAATAAATTAGACAGAGAAATAAATTATCATATATATTCTATGTCTGATATAGAACAAAATATTAAAAAAAATAATTCTTTTATTAAAAATGTCCTGTCTGGACAAAAAATATTTTTAATTGGTAATCAAAATGAGTTATCAAGATTTAATCAAAAGAAATCTGCTCAAAAAAGAAAACATTAGTTTTAACCAGATAGAAAAAGTTCTAAAAAGAGCCCATAAAAATTTAAAAAGCTCTAAGCTTCTTTTGGACAACAATGACGAAGAAGGTGCTTTTAAATTTGCCTACGAAGCAATGCTTTTGTCTGGCAGAGCCCTGATATTCTCTTACGGAATGAGACCACGCATAATAGGATCCCACAAAACTGTGGTTGATTTTACAAAAAAAATATTCGGAGAAGAATATGAAACGTTAACGAGCAAATTTGATAAAATTAGGAAAAGAAGACACGACTTAATCTATGGCGTAGAATTTACAACATCGTCAACTGAAAGCAAAAACGCCATTGATAACGCCCGTAAATTGATAGATAAAATAGAAAAACATATCCAAGAAAAAAATCCACAAAAAAAATTATTTGTGAATTAATGCTTATTATATGATCGTTTTCTGATGTTCCTCTGGATTTTAAAATACATTTAATATTCATTAAAACTAAGAAAAGAATTAAAAATTGGTAAATAATTTTGTTTTTTACAATAAGTCATCGCGAATAAAAACTCCCAACATAACGGGAGAAAGGAGGACTAAAACAACATATATGTTTACTACAAAAACGAAATCTGGACGATGGATGGATTTGTCAGAGAATCACTGTTGGTCGAACTTCGCGATTCTTGCCCACAAAAAAGAATCAGCCTACAGAATGTCTCTAACAAAAGTAGAAAAACGCAAACCTGCCTTGGGCAAGTAAGATTCCAATTTGAACATTAAGTTGGAGCGTGATGACACATAGGGGGCTAATAAAAAATTAGCCCCCTATATCCAAAAAAATATTAATTTATCTACAAGACCCACTCTTTGTGAAACCTGCCTCTATCGCCTCTTCTTCTGTGCAGAAATATTGTTCTCCTTTACTAAAATCTATTTTAACCTTGTCATAATTAGAACAACCAACAAAAAAATAGGTTTTCCCAAGATTAAGCCGAGAGATATTTCCCTTAATAGTACAATTAGGGTCTGTAGGCTGATCATTTCCTTCTAATGGATATTCTGTCTCTGCTGTATCTCCCCTGTCTTCACAAGCTCCCCACATCCCATTTCTTTCGGTAACCGCTTGATTGCGAGCCGAGACCAAAAGGCTCCTATATGCCCTATCTTGAGAAGCTGGTTCAATGTCAGCGTATCCTTCTCGCAAGAGACGTTGATTGACAAACATATCATCCATATATTCACTGCCACTTGGCAAGAATACATATCTTAATAAACGTCCAAAATTATCCATTCCAGAAACATCTTTCTTTAAAGCCACTTTTTCGCCATCAATAAGTTCTGCTAGGGCGTCTTTAGATTCTTCATAGAAACACTCACCAGATTCCGGAGCGTTAATGCCGAGAAGACGAACCCTTTTCTCCCCTGAAATAATTATTGTATCTCCGTCAACAACCCTAACAACCTCTACCAAACCATCCTGCATCTCTGGGCCAGAACTTAAATTAGATTCCGTTGAACTAATAGACCCAACTACAGCAAGTAAAACAATAAAAATACCTGCTAACCATTTTCTGAATGTTTCATGGGTCCCAGTTAATGTTAGAACTCCAAGTATTGTGCCTAAAGTTAAGGTAATCCCCAACATCAACCGCAAAACTTTCTTCCATTCATTTTTCATATTTTTTGATTTAATACTCTAATTATATCAAAAATAAACAATAATGTATACTTTCCTCTTGTCGTTGCGTGTAAAGTGTACAAACATATTACAAAGCTGTTGCAATATGTTAGGTAATATATTACAACGCTATTATAATATATTTAAGATAATAAATGGGGACAGTCCCCTTTTATATAATAATTTTATGAATCATTCTAAAAACAAAAAAGTTTTAGTTACCGGTGGAGCAGGTTTTATTGGTTCCCATCTTGTAGACAGATTAATAGATGAGGGATATAAGGTATTTATTATTGATAATTTATCAACCGGCAAAAAAGAAAATTTAAATCCGAAAGCAAAATTCTATAAAATAGACATTCAAAGCCCAAAAATCTCTCAAATTTTTGATAAAGAGAAGCCAAATACTATTTTTCATTTAGCAGCCCAGATTGATGTCCGTAAATCAGTCAAAGACCCAATTACTGATGCTAAAATAAATATTCTTGGCACTTTGAATCTAATTCAAAACTTTAATCGCATAAATTCAACTCTTAAATTAAAAAAATCAGCTAAATTTATCTTTTCTTCTACTGGCGGAGCAATTTACGGAGATACTAATGTCATTCCCACTCCAGAAACTCATACCGAATTGCCTCTTTCGCCATATGGTATTGCTAAATTAACAATTGAAAAATATCTTAATTACTATTTTAAAATATTTGGAATACCCTTTGTTGCTCTAAGATATGGAAACGTTTATGGTCCTAGACAAAATTCAAAAGGAGAAGCTGGAGTAATCGCCATATTCTCTGATAAAATACTTCGGGAAAAACAACCAATAATAAACGGAGATGGCAAACAAACCAGAGATTATGTTTTTGTTAAGGACGTAGTTAGGGCAAATATGACTGTATTCAAAAAAAACATAACAGGGGTATTTAATATTGGCACATCTAAACAAACAAATGTTAATGCTATTTTTAAAAAAATCCAAAAATTCATTAAATCAAATTATAAAGAAAAGCATGGCCCAAGCCTAGCTGGAGAACAAAAAAGAAGCTGTCTTAGCTATAAAAAAGCTAAAAAAACATTTAATTGGGAACCAAAATACAATTTAGAAGAAGGACTAAAAGAAACGGTAGAATGGTTTAAAGAAAATAAATAAAATGATAAAATTTAAAAAATTTGCCTTAAAAGTAAAAAATCATCCTGTTCTTAAAAAACAAACAGTTGCTCAAGCAACCATTTTAATTACTATTTTTTTACTTTTAAGCAAATTTATAGGATATTTCCGCGAAGTGCTTATAGCTAAGTATTTTGGCGCAACGGGACAAACTGACGCTTTTTTAGTAGCCTTAATGATTCCAACTATGATTATGGGCCTAATATCGAGCGGATTGGGCACCTTAATCATTCCTGTCTATATAGAAAAATCAAAAAAGGATAAGAAAGAAACAAAAATATTTGTTAATCAAATATTTTTTATTTGGTTAATAATGGCTGGATTACTTTCTTTAGTAATATATTTATTCACTCCATTCTTTGTTAAATTAATCGCTTACGGATTTCGTGGAGAAAGATTTGATTTGGCGGTAAATCTAACCAGATATTTAATTCCATTAGGATTTACTACTGTTTTTGTTGGATTTTTTACAGGCATTTATCAATCAAAAAAACAATTTCTATACCCAACAGCAATAGGCGTTATGGGGAACACTTTAATCGTTCTTTCTCTAATATTATTCACGAATAAATTAGGAATAAATAGTTGGACAATCGGCCAACTATTTTCTGGCATTTTTTGTTTTTTCTCTCTATTTTTTATTTTATATAAAAAATGGAACTTCTTTAAAGAGTTTAACTTAAAAAAATTTCAAACAAAAGAAATAAAAAAATTTTTAATCATTTTACTCCCCTTAATCTTAATGGGCGGAATAAATATCTTAAATCGGATAATTGACAAAACTATTGCCTCAAATCTAGCAGTCGGGTCCATATCAATCTTGAATTTTGCTCAAAAAACATACACAATACCACTAACAATTTTAGTTGTTCCGTTAATTACTGCTATTTTCCCAACATTTTCCTCACTAGCTGTAGATAAAGATAAAAGGAAAAATTACGCACAAATATTAAAAAAAGCTCTTCTTTTGTCTTGGGCAATAATAATCCCTGTTTCTGTAATTATAATGGTTTTAGCAGAACCAATTGTTAAATTTCTGTTCCAAAGAGGAGCTTTTACAAGTATCGCAACCCAATTGACAGCGTCAACCGTAGTAATGTATTCAATAGGATTATTTGCTGTTTCAGCTAATTATTTTTTAATTAAAATATTTTATTCTTTTAAAAACACGAAAACACCATTGATTTTAGGAACTATAATAGTTAGTATAAATATGATAGGAAATATTATTCTTTCAAAAATTTTGGGAGTTCAAGGAATCGCGCTAGCAACATCTATCGCATCAATAACCGGATTTATTCTTTATTACCAGGTAATAAAAAATAAATATTTTAGAGACGAAAACTTCAAAATTCCTATTAAAAAAATATTAAAAATAATCTTGCTTTCACTTTTACTTGGAATTGTATCGCTATTCTTAAAACCTTATTTACTCTCCTATTCTTCAAACTTTTTATCCTTTGTTTTCAAATTTATTGTTTCCGGAACAACATTAACATCATCTTATTTTCTTTTCTCGTACTTATTTAAGATGCAAGAAACAAGGATTATAATAAATCATTTTAAAAAAATTGTTAAATAAAAATAAAATGCTTTTAGGAAAAGGTAAAATCGGAAAACAACCAAAGCATTGGGATGGGAAAACCACAAAAAGAATTATCAAAATA
>CAZTWG010000045.1:3904-5416 GCA_964617525.1 uncultured Gammaproteobacteria bacterium | reverse complement strand
TCACTTGTCGTTTCCTCCAAGACCAAAAAAAAATAAGAATAATTTTCAAAGATATATTTACAATGGAGACAATATTTATATAAAAAATCAAAAAAAACAACAGAATTATTTTGGTTTTTGTTGCCCAATTTTCAATCATAATGCTAAAGAAAATGTTAAATGGGAGTTTTTTGTTGAAATCTTAGACAGTTATCTTTTCTATACCATGAAAGATAAATTATTTTGTTATTCAATTAACGTTGATTCAAGGACATATGTTGAATTTTTTGACTTTTTTATAGAATCATTTTTTGCTCCTCAAAAAACAGCATCTTTTTATTCATTACTCCACAAGACACTAAAAAATTTCAAAAAGTCATTGAGTCAAAAAGAATTTGAATATTACAAAAATAAAAAATCGACAACCATAGGTTTAGATAAGGATGATTCAATCGTATCTGCCAATATGGTAGGATGGTATACTCTTATGTTTGAGACCAACCAAGTATTAGACTTATCTAAACAACAAAAAATTATTAAATCAATGACACTTAAAGATGTTCATAACTGCTTTGATAAACTTTTTAAAGACAAAAGAGGGACAGTAATAATATCAGGCAATGTGTCAAAAACGCAAGAAGAAAAAATTAAAAAAGAGTGGAATAATTGGAAAATTTAAAAAATGACAAAGAAAAAACATATTCATTTTATTGGGATTTGCGGAGTAGGTATGGGAGCTTTAGCTGTAATGTTTAAAAAAATGGGGTGGAAAGTAACTGGGTCTGATAAAGGTTTTTTCCCTCCCATTAGTGAACATCTCAAAAAAGCTAAAATTAATTTCTATCCTGGCTGGCACCCCGAAAACATTGGCTCACCTAGAATAGTAGTGGTGGGTAATTTTATCTCCTTAAAAAATCCAGAATATTTGGAAGTTGTTAGGAGGAAATTAACCATAAAATCATTTCCTGAATTAGTGAAAAAATATATTATAAAAAAGAATTCCATAGTAGTTGCCGGAACTTATGCCAAAACCACTATCAGCGCTTTTTTGGCTCATGCGATAAAAATAGCAAACAAAAACCCAAGCTGGTTTGTAGGGGGAATTGCCCCCGATTTAAAAAACGGCGCGCATAATGGAGAGGGTAAATGGAGCATAACTGAAGGAGATGAATACAGCACAGCTCGTTGAGATATTCGTTCTAAATTTTTATGGTATAAACCAACTTATCTTATTCTATCTTCTGTTATTTGGGACCATGTAGATATTTTCCCTAAAGAAAAAGACTATCTGGATAGCTTTGCAAAACTAATAAAATTAATACCCCCTCAAGGAAAGATTTTAGCTAGTATAAAGAAAAAAAAAGATAACAATTTAGAAAAAACTATTTCTTTAGCAAACACTGAAATAATCCGTTACGGGAAAAAGGGGGTCGTTAAAAATAAAAAAGATTACTCCTATAAAATAAATTCTTTGTCATCCCAAAAATCTTATTTTACTGTTTATAACCAAAATAAAATATTAGGAAAATTTGA
>CAZTWG010000045.1:256-3894 GCA_964617525.1 uncultured Gammaproteobacteria bacterium | reverse complement strand
ACATATGATTGAAAATCTTACTGCGGGGATTGCTATGTGCCATATAATAGGTGTAGAATTAGATAGCATAAAAAAAGCAACAAAAAAATTTCAAGGAGTAAAGCGTCGATTAGAACTTAAATCTTCAAAAAAAGATATTTTCATATTTGACGATTTAGCTCATTCTCCGGTTAAAGCAAAAAGTTCTCTAAATGCTATTCGCCTTCATTTTCCGCAAGCACGCATCTTTGCTGTCTACGAACCAAATGTAGGTAATCGTACCGAGACTAGTAAAAAATTCTACGAACAAGCGTTTTCTTCTGCTGATTTTGTTTTGATCCCACGATTGTCATTAACAAAAACAAACTCAAGGCAAGAAAAAAGAATGGCTGGGAAAGAGCTATCTCAGACAATTAAAGAAAAAAACAAAAAAAACCTAAAGGTCTTCTATTTTGAAATAGATGATGAATTGGTAAACTTTTTAGAAACAAAAACAAAACCCAAGGATGTAATTATCTTTTTAGGGTCTCATAGTTTTAGGGGAATGATTAAACAAAGTGTAAAACAAATTTCTCTCAAATAAAATTATTTACCTTCGTCTATAATTTCCAAAGTAACATTATCTCCGTTAATTTCTGAAATTTCTAGTGTAATCCCACAGGTATCGCATTCAATAATGCTACCCTCTTTAATATCAGAGACATCAGGAACATTAATTTTGTTTTTGCACTCAGGGCAAATTAAATTAAACATAATAACATTTTAAAAAAATAAGCATCAATGTCAACCCCCATTTATGAACAATACTAAACAAAAAAAATATCCCAAATTAGCCCAAAAATTAAATTTGCCTGAAGTTTGGATTAAACACGAATATCTTAACGAGTCTGGCTCCCATAAAATTAGACTACTCTCCTGTTTGTTTAAAAAATATATTCCTCAAGGAGAAAAAAATTTTGTTATCTCTTCCTCTGGTAATGCTGCCATCGCTGCTTGTTGTTATTTAAGAAAAATAAAAAATATTCAGATAAACTTAATGGTTTTTGTCCCTTCAACTATGAATTCTAAAAAATGGAAACGCTTGAAGTCAGCTCAGAACAATTCTCCTCAAATAAAGATTAAAAAAACAAAAAAGGCAAAACAAGATGCTTTTAAGCTTTCTAAAGAAACAGGAGCTATATTTTTAAGAGGGTCTACCGAAATACACGCAGAACAAGCTTATATTGGTTTAGGGAAAGAAATTGGACAAATACCAAACTTACAAGCAATCTTTATTCCCACGTCTTCTGGGATAACTAGCTTGGGAATATTTGAATATTTTAAAAAAATAAATCAAAATGTAGAGATTCACATTGTTCAAACTGAAAAAATTCACCCTTTGTCTCAAAATTTTGATAAAGAATTCAAACCTAAAAAGAAATCTTTAGCTAATGCTATTGTAGACAAAGTAGCAAAAAGAAAAACAGATGTTATAAGAGCCATTCAAGAATCAGCTGGATGGGCCTGGGTAATTAGTGACAAAGAACTAAAAGAAGCAAAAAAAATTATTGAAATAAATACAGATATCTCTAAAATAAGTTATGATAGCCTATTATCTGTAGCTGGGCTGTTAAAGGCTCAAAAAAATAATTGGAAATTCAATGGAGCTGTTTGCTGTCTTTTCACTGGACTTTAAAAAGTTTTGTCTGAAATTTAGAGCATAGCGAATAAATTTTAGCAACAAAACCTTTACCCCGTTAAATCTGCCAGGAGCGGAATTTCCTCAAGGGCAAAATTATTTAACAGGGTGCTCAAAAATAAAATAAAATTTAATTCACTATATTCTAAAATTTTAATATTTTTAGTATGAATCTTGAAATTAAAGGAGGACGAAAACTAAAAGGAACAGTTATCACCAACACATCCAAAAACGCTGCTATGGGATTAATGGTAGCTAGCCTTTTGAATAAAGGCAAAACTATCCTTAGAAAAGTCCCTCATATTGAAGAAGTTAACCGTATGATTGAGGTCTTACGTAGCTTAGGGGTTAATGTGGAATGGATAAAAAAAAGCGATTTAGAGATTATTCCTCCAGTAAAATTAAAAATAAAAAATCTTAATAGAAAATCTGCAATTAAAACTAGAAGCATTATTATGCTTATGGGGCCCCTTATTCATGAATTTAAAAAGTTTTCTCTCCCCCAACCTGGCGGATGCAAGCTAGGGTTAAGAACAGTAAAGCCACATTTATTTGCTTTAGAAAAATTAGGAGTCAAGATTAAAACCCTTTCCAAAGAGTATGAAATAAGTTGCGAACAAACAAAAAGTAATAAAATAGTCCTTTATGAGTCTGGAGACACTACTACCGAAAATATTTTAATGGCAGCAGCCAGAATAAAAGGTCAAACTACAATTAAACTAGCTTCAGCTAATTATCAAGTTCAAGATTTATGCTATTTTTTAACTAAGTTAGGGGTCAAGATTAAAGGAATAGGAACAACAACTTTAATTGTATCGGGTAAGCCCAAAATAAAAACTTCTGTTGAATATTACCTTAGCGAAGACCCAATAGAGTCCATGTTTTTTTTGTCAGTCAGCGCTACAACTAACTCTAGTTTAACTATCAAAAGATGTCCCATTGATTTCTTGGAATTAGAGCTATTGAAATTAGAAAAAATGGGTTTTAATTTTGAAATCATCAAAAGATACAAAGGAAGAAATAATTTTACAAACCTAGTAGATATTAAAACATTCCCCTCAAAACTAAAAGCTTTAGAAGAAAAAATTTATGCTAGACCTTTCCCAGGGCTAAATATTGATAACTTGCCATTTTTTGTACCTATTGCGACTCAAGCTCAAGGACAAACTCTAATCCACGATTGGGTTTATGAACACAGAGCTATTTATTATACTGAATTAGCAAAATTAGGCGCTAAAATTATTTTAGCTGACCCATATCGGGTTTATATCAACGGCCCCACTAAACTAAAGGCAACTGAGATTATTTGCCCTTCTGCCTTACGACCAGCGACTATAATTCTCATAGCCATGCTAAAGGCTAATGGAACCTCGACTTTGCGTAATGTCTATTCAATTAACCGTGGTTATGAAAAATTGAGCGAACGTCTAAATAAAATAGGAGCAGAGATTAAGGTAAGATAAGAACGTGTAATTGGACAACTTAGTGGTAATAGTTTTTAAAAAAAGAGACATTGAAACTTGCGAAGATTAATATATTTATATATACTATTAATAATATGTCTAATGAAATTAAACAAAATATAATTAAGGATAATGTGCTTGATGCACGTAGCTTGCTAGAAGAAGCTGGGATAGAAGAAAAAATGAAAATTGCTGATTTAGGTTGCGGAAGCAGAGGGTATTTCGCTATTCAAGCCGCTAAATTAATCAGCGAAGACGGTTTAGTATACGCCGTAGACATTATCAAATCAGCCCTAAAAAACGTAAAAAGCACTGCCGATCTATTTGGCATCACAAACCTAAGAACAGTTTGGGCTGACTTAGAAATCCCTGAATCAACAAAAATACCAAACGAAAGCATAGACTTGGCTATGCTCAACAATATGCTCTTCCAAAATGAGAAAATAGACCAAATAATAAAAGAGGCTTCTAGAATCTTGAAAAGGGGGGGGAAACTCTTAATAACCGAATGGAAAAAA
>CAZTWG010000045.1:0-246 GCA_964617525.1 uncultured Gammaproteobacteria bacterium | reverse complement strand
TAAAGCGCCATTGGGGCCTCCTTCAGAAAGTCGTCTTTCAATTGAAGAAGCCAAAAGCTATGCCGAAAAAACAGGACTACAATTCCAGAAAGAATTAGAAGCTGGCCCGTATCATTACGCATTAATCTTTACTAAAAACAAAGATTAAGAGGGTTGTAATTTCTCGGAGAAACTGTATAATGTTAAGTATGATGAACTAACCTAAAGTCGGGTTAGTTATGTTTATCTAATCAATAAAATATATGG
>CAZTWG010000044.1:1916-5541 GCA_964617525.1 uncultured Gammaproteobacteria bacterium | reverse complement strand
TATGAAAATAGTAGAACAGCTTAACAAATATCTATCAGACTACGAGAAAGACGCAGATATAACAGAACATTATAGCTTTAATTTTAAGAAAACTATCAATAAAATTGAGCTTTATAATGCCTCTAAGTTTATATCTGGTGACACTGATAGTCAGGGAAATCACAAATATTTTGAGAATATAGCCAATCCACAGTGTGGAAATGCTACCAAGAATATTGATTTAGATAGAAAAAATATTGAGGTTCATTCGAATAACGGCAAAGACAGATTAAAGGCAATGATTTATAACAATGAATTGAAATACTGGATGCGTAAAGCCAATATTGGTGTGCTTTTGAACAAGATAGTGGAAAACCTGCCAAAATATGGTTCAGTTGTTCTCAAAAAGGTTGGGAAAGATATTAAGATGATACCACTAAAACAACTTATCTTTGACCCAGCAGTTTCAAATATAGACAACGACTTTGATATTAAAAGTTCTTACATAGTCCAAGAACACAATTATAGTGTTAGGGAGTTAGAGAAAGAAAAGAAATGGGACAAAAAGAAGATTAAAGAGATTGCTAAAAAGATGAGAAGAGCAAGAGAGAATGAGATTACTGTTTATGAGGTTTATGCAGAAATGGAAAACAAATATATTAAGGGTGCGAGTGGAAAGGGTTATTCTCTTGGTATGGCAGTAGTATGTGATGACGAAGTTCTTTACACACATAAAATTAAAAAGTTTCCATACAAAAAGGTAGACTATTTAACAATAGAGGGTAGAGCTTTGGGTCTGGGAATAATTGAAATGTTATTTGACCCACAAAGACGCTGGAACGAAATGTGTAACCAGAAAGCGTTATCAATGAAACTTGGCTCTAAACATATTTATCAGTCAAGAGATACAACTGTTGCTTCAAATGTAATGACCGACCTATTAGATGGCGAGATACTCAAAGTAAATAGTGAGATTACACCAATTAGCACAGAAGAAAGAAACCTTGGTGCTTATAATCAAGAAGAAAGCAAGCTAATGAGTGTTATTAGAAGTCTAGCAAATGCTCACGAAATTATGACAGGTGAGAGTTTGCCTAGCAGAACACCTTTCAGGCTTGGAGCTTTAATGAACCAGAACGCTGGCAAACTATTTGAGTTTATAAGAGAAAACCTATCGCTTTTCCTAGAAGAGGTGATAAATGAGTGGGTGTTGCCACAATTTGAAGCAGGAATAGTTAAAGAGCACATATTTGAGTTTTATGACGCCAAAACAATACGCCTGCTAGTAGAAAGAGATGTCAATAGACGCCTAAACATAGCCATAAAGAACTATGTAATAAGCTCTGGCGAGTATCCAACAAAGGAAGAGGTGGATATGTTAAAGGAAACTCTATTATCGCAGCACAACGACACTGAGTTTGCTAAAATGGTTGAGGGTTATTTGGACTTTGATAAAACCCTAATTGTAGATATTTCTGGGGAAAGCACAAACAGAACGGTTGAACTTGAAAGTATGACAAACTTTATGCAGTTGCTCGGACAAAACCCAATATTATTACAAGACCCACAATTTAGACCTATGATGGAAGAAATTGCTGGAAAGATAGGAATAAATCCTACACTAATTCCAGAGGGACAACCAACTGCTATGCCACCACTAAATGCTAGTGGAAAACCTATGCCTAATCAACCTAATAAATAATTATGAATAAAGAAACGCTACAAGTGTTAAAAACCTTTGCTAATTCGGGGGTATGGGACATTATTAGGGGTGAGGTGTTTGAGCCATTGTTGGATAATGTTAAAGATGTAAGTATTCCCTTTAAGGTTGGGGAGAAAGAAATAGAACCACAAGAAGCTTATATGGCAAAAGCACTTACTGCTCAGAAATTAAAAGAAATAGTTGAGGTATTTGATAGACTGAAGAAATCTAACGTAAAGGCAACAGAGATTAATTTTGAGTAAAAAACTAATAAAAAAAACTAATAAAAAAACTGGAGACCACACTCCATAAAAAAGGAATTTAATTAAGACTAAACTTAAGAACAAATGGAAAACTTAGAAAAGGATACCCAGGACCTTAACACTGGGGAAGACAAAACTTCAACGGGGGAAACTCCAGAAAATGAGAACGAACTTGACACTAAAACCTTAATGTTTCAAAAGAAGCATTTTAAGGAGCAAAGAGATAAGCTCCAGGCAGAGGTTGACGAGTTAAAAGGTAAACTCGCAAAGTCGAAAAACGATGATTTACCTGCCGATAAAACCAAGGAAACACCTACAGAAGTAGACAAGAGATTGTCCAAAGTAGAGTTTGCTCAAAGGCATCCATCTATTGATTCCAAGGTGTTAACGGAAGTTTTAGAGGTTGCTGAAGCAAAGGGAATTAAACCAGAAGAGGCTTTAGAGCTTCCTATGATTAAGACCTACCTTAAATCCATAGAGGATGAAAAGGAACTTGCCGAAGCTACACCTAATTCAAATCGTTCTCCGAAAATTAAGCCCGAGAAACCAGTAAGTGAAATGACTCGTGAAGAGCATATGACTTATTGGAAAAAATCACAAGGCTTAAAATAGGATTAACTAAAAAATAAGATGGCAAATTATCCTACAGACACTTTTACATCAGATGATGTCGCCGTGTTTAAACCAGAAATTTGGTCTGAAAAAATCAATGAATTTATGAAGGCTGAGTTTTGTGCCAATAGTTTCTTTACCGATTTAAGTGCTGACGTTGCTAACGGTGGAGAGGTTATCCATATTCCTTCTTTATCTGAAATGACTGCTTATGAAAAGACTACTGCTTCTGCAGTAACACTTTCTTCACCAGCAGAAACCAAAGTTGACTTAACCGTTGACCAATGGTATCACGTTTCATTTATGATTGAAGATAAGGAAATGGCACAGGTTAAACGTTCTTATAATTTACAGGAACGATACGCCAAAAATGCTGCTTATACAGTTGCTACTAAATTAGAAGTTGCTTTAATCTCTTTATTTGCTGGTTTTAGCAATACCGTCGGTGATAGTTCTACTGACGTTAACGATTCTAACATTAGAGCTTGTATTGCTTATTTAGACGCTGCCAATATTCCAAAAACAAACAGAGCTTGGTTCTTTGACCCAACTGTTTTCTGGACACAGATTATGGGTATTGACAGATTTACCTTGGTAAACGAGTCTGGCAATAAAGCAGTAATGAATGGTGCTATCGGTGTTCTTTATGGAATACCTGTATATACCACTACTAATATTCCTACGGTTAATGGTGCTAAGTATAATGCCCTAGCTCAAGAAGATGCAATTGTTTTCGCAACTGCTTCATTGGGTGCTGGCTCTGGAGTCCGTGTTCAAACTGATTACAGACTTTCATACTTAGGCACATTAGTTGTTGCTGATATATTGTATGGAGTGGTAGAGAACCGCGACGCTGCTGGCGTATTGTATAAGACTGCTCAATAAAAGAGAGTTTATACGGGGGGATGAGCTTTTGGCTTGTCCCCCAACAAAAAATCTAATATAAAAACTAATCTAAGATATATGAAAATACCAATTAGGATTACTAAAAAGATTTCTATTAAAATTAACAAAGATGGCTCAACAACAGAAACAATTGAAGAAATTACCCCAGAGGGGGATGCCCCAG
>CAZTWG010000044.1:0-1816 GCA_964617525.1 uncultured Gammaproteobacteria bacterium | reverse complement strand
ATCCCAGGGGGGAATATCCCAGAAAGTAATATCTCTAAAAACCCAAAGGAGATTGCCCAAAATAAAGATAAGTAGGGCGTTTGTTGAGAAAATGTATGCCAGAAAGTTGGCAGAACAGGAAAAGTCAAAAAGGTTAACATTAAATAGATACGAGTAAAAAAGTAAAAAATATGAATAGTCCTTACTTAATTGGTTCTAATTATATGGGATGTAACTATGTTCGCATTTTTCAACCTGCGTGGGAATTGGGTTGGGGCTGTGATTATGACGGAATTAGTAAGAGTTCCCATAAATCACCAAGACAAATCTCACAAGAGTTACTGGGAGCTGATATAGTTACCTTTCATAGACCTAATACAGTAAACGCACATAAAGTTGCCTTTGAGCTTAAAAAGGCTGGTAAGAAGATAGTATTTGATAACGATGATACATTTCAGTTTGACGAGAACCACCCAATGTATTATCTACACTCAAAAGATACTATTAAAAAAAGGGCAGAAGAAGTGAACAACCTACTTTACAATTTTATACACAATTCTGATTTAGTAACAACTACAACTGAAACTTTGGCAGAAGAATACAGAAAATATAATCCTAATGTAGTTGTGTTGCCTAATTGCGTTAACCCCGATGATTGGGCAGACGAACCACAGAGAAACACAGACGGCAAGATTAGAATAGGGATTATCGGCTCAATAGTTTATGCCAAAGAGTTTGAGCCAATAAAGAAACAAATAAAACAATTAGACGCTGACGGCAGATTTACAATAGTGGTATTTGGGCTTCCAGAGAAGAGAACAAAGCTAGTTGACAAGACGTTTAACAAAGAGTTCGGCTTCTGGGATAGTCTTGAAACACTTGAAAGGGTTGGCTGGGTTGAAATGGTAGATTACTTTGATAAACTTGATGACCTTAAAATAGATATAGCAATAATGCCACGAAGCGAGGGTCACTTTAATCGCTGTAAGTCTAACCTCAAATTTCTTGAAATGAGTATGTTAGAAATACCAACAATAGCACAGAGCTTTCCTAATGGTCCTTATGAGGAATTAGATGGCAAGATAGGAATTAAGATTACAGACAACTCTCAGTGGATAGACGCTATAATGAGCCTAACCAATAAAGAGAAACGCTTACAAATGGGCAGAGATGCCAAACAATACGTATTAGACAACTATACAATACAAAAGAACGCTTACAAGTGGGCTGACGCCTATAATAGAATTAAATAATAAAATAGATATATGATTTACACAATTCAAGACAAAAAAGTTGAGAAACTTTTAGCAAAAAAACAAGAACTATTCAAAAAGGTTAATGAGATTAACAAACGAATAGTTGAAGATGATAAAGAACGCAAGAAACTTGTCTATAAGGCACAAAGAATTAAAGAAAAGATTATGCCTTTAATGGAAAAGTATTATAAAGATGGGAGTATCAAAATCAACCCTCCTATTGAAATACCTACTAAAATATCTTTGGTCAAAGGTGTTGTTGAGGTAGAAGTATCAAATCAAGTAGAAGACTACAAAAAGATACTTTTGGATGGATATAAAAAATCTAATAAATCTAATAATAAATAAATATATGGAAACATTACTTTTATGGCTTTCGGGAAAAAAGGGAGCAATTGCCTCTGTAATAGGTCTTGTAGTTGCTTATTTGGCAACGCAAAGCATTCTTGGCGAGGCAGAAGTTGTGCTTATAATGGGCATTAGTGGTGTCCTATTTGGAACAGCTTCGCATTATACGGGCAAATTATATAACTAATTTACATAAATGGCTTGGACTAAAAGAACCCCAATATCAACAGATT
>CAZTWG010000043.1:3698-5771 GCA_964617525.1 uncultured Gammaproteobacteria bacterium | reverse complement strand
TCTTTCCGGAAATGTCGGGATTGGGACGAATGACCCAGAATATTTATTGGATTTGCAGGGAACGGGGATACAGACATTGAGTATAAAATCAACTTCTACTAGTGGCGATAGGGGGGCAGTGATTTATTTGGGAGATAGTGGTGATGATGCCAATGGAGAACTTTGGAAAATAGGTTCAACGGGAGATGACAAAGGAAAAGCTCTGTCTTTTAGTACTTGCACTTTCAGTACTTGCCAAGACATTCCTGTTGTTTATATGGCAACTGATGGCAAAGTCGGTATAGGAACTTCTAGCCCTCAATACGCATTAGATGTTCGTGGTAGTGGCATTCAAACTCTTAGAGTCAGTTCTACCTCTACTAGTGACAATAGGGGGGCAGAGCTTTTCTTGGGTGATGCCAATAATAATACATATTGGCAGATATTTTCTACTGGCACTGATATTGCTAAGCCACTTGATTTTCAATTTTGTAGTAGTGACTTATGTCAGGACGCTTCTCTTGTTAGATTTACAACAGACGGCGAAATAGGATTAGGCACTATTGACCCTCAAGAAAAATTACACGTGAGAGGTAATACTTGGATAAATAATGATTTGTTAGTCGGTAGGTTTGTGGGAGTCACTGAGTGTAGCGCGCTAAACGAATATCCCCCAACTAGAGGCATTAGAATTGGTGATGATTCATATATTTATGATGATAATTGTGATGATGGATATGGTGGTAGTAGTGTACCACATTCTGTAGAAACTCTATATATTGTCTCTGGCGATTCAATAGCGATTAAGGCGGGAGCTCACGATGAATCTAACGGTTCCTTGGGAGTCTACGTAGCAATAAATGGTAATGTTGGCATTGGAACAACCAATCCAGCGGGCAATAAATTATTTGTTCCAAGCGGAGGCAATAATGTAAGGTTTGGTGATGATTTGGTAGTTGGTGGCATTGTTACCTCTCATGAGTTGCAGGTTGATAGTGATGCGAGTGTATCAGGGGCGTTAATCGTTGATGGAAATATTAGGACAGCAAGCACTATGCAAGTGTCTGGGACATGTTCAGAATCTTGTGATTCTAGTAGTGTGGGAATGATGCGTTATTGCGAAGAATCTGATATGTCTAAATTTCAGATATGCATGCGTAATGGTTCTGATAAATATGGATGGTTCACAATTAAGTCTTATGATTGGGTAGAAGGCTAGAGTTTTTTGAAAATATAAATTTTTTAATAAAAACATATGTCTAAAAAAAAGAAAAATTATATTTGGTTGATTGTGCTTTTATTGATTGTAATTGTTTTGTTTATCATTATTTCTAAACAAAAGATTAATCAAGAAAAGCAAGGGTCAGAAATCCAAGTATTGGAAATAGATAAGGGAAAGAAATCAGAAGGGGAAGTTACTAAGGAAAGCCTAGAGAATTTAATGAATCAATTAAACTCTGGCATAGAAGTACCCAAAGAATAATTGTAATAATTATCTAATTTTTTAATATATTATTATGAAAAATTTTAAGTATTTAAAAATAATTTTTATTTTATTTTTGGTTTTTACTTTAACAAAATCAGCTCAGGCTGATTTAGCGAGCATCAAAACTCTTTATTTGGAAAGAATAAATAGCAGGCAGGCTGCTATTGAGTCTAGGATGGACAGGATTTCTAATTTAAGTTATATTAATACTACCGCTCAAGCTCAATTAATAAATAATTTTGGTTCTTATAACACTAATTATCTTGACGTTTTAAGAACCCAAATAGAGGCTTGTTCTACCGAAGATGAAGCGATTGATTTGATAAATAGCGATTGGCAACTCCCTCACATGGTGTTGACTAAATCAATGTTTAATTATTCTAGTGCTAACGCTATAGCTAAGAAAATTCAAACTGACTATCAGCTTGTAAACGATGCCAAAACCTTTGTTTCTGCGCATACTTCTGGTCAGCAATATGCTTTCCCTAAGAATAACAGAGAATTTGCCTTAAAGTGGGATTTTATCAAAGGGGCTTATGCAGCCAGCGAAGGTTGGACTTGCCGGCAATATGATTCTACTGATTCCAAAACTTGCGAAGCTCAAAATA
>CAZTWG010000043.1:0-3598 GCA_964617525.1 uncultured Gammaproteobacteria bacterium | reverse complement strand
ATTGCTATCAAAACGACAAATGCGCGGCCAATGGATTATTAGAAGAATATGTCACAACGACTAGTGGGTCATGGACTTGCCGGCAATATGATTCTACTGATTCCAAAGTTTGCGAAGCTCAAAATAACTTAAAGAATAAACCTTGTTTTTGGGTTGACGAGTCTAATAAATGTGTTGGGAATGGAAATGAAGGATTGGGTGCCGCAGAGTGGGATGGTGACTCAACAAAATGTGAGGATTTTTGTGCCAACAAATTGGGCCTTGCTAATTGCTATCAAAACAACAAATGCGCGGCCAATAAATCGTTAGAAGAATATGTTCTAACAGCCGTTAGTGATTGCGGTAATGGAATTACAGAAAGCGGAGAAGATTGTGATGATGGAAATGATGTTGATGGCAGCGCTGGAGATTTTTGTTATAATAATTGTACTAAAAAATATTTAGATACGGGTGATACGACTAATTTAGATAATTATCTTGCAAAATTAGATGACTATAAGTCAGGAGAATCGAATTCATTAGATTTAAACACATCAGCTATAGACGTATTGCTAACCAACATATATTATTTGTATGATAAAAATATTGCCGAGAACGAAAAGTTAGTTCTTATGGGAGAATACGAAGAATCCTTAGAGAATGTTTATAGTAATATTCAAGATTTGAATAAAGGTATAATTACTGAAGTAACAAATATTCTATCTTTATAAATAAACCCAAAGGTCAATAATTTTTTTATTAATTAATTTGTAAGTAAAAGTATTTATGAAAAATAATACAACTTGGACAATTGTTATCGTAGTTGTTTTGGTAATTTTGGGTATTATTCTTTTGAGCTCTAAGCCAGAAGTAACCCCAGGAGAAAATGCATTACCTGACGAAAACGAAGAAATTATTCTTCCTAACGAAGGAGAAGAAGCTCTTCCTAACGAAGGAGAAGAAGCTCTTCCTAACGAAGGAGAAGAAGCTGAAGCCGTTATTCCAGAAGGCAGTTTGGTTTCTGAAGACGGTGAAGTTTTAACCTCTGCGGGCGAGCCAGTTGATAACACAGCTTTGCCTGGTTCACCAGATGCTCCTAAGCAATCTCGTTCTCTTTCTGAAGAGGAAATTCCTGCAAAGGCAATCCAATTAACTGTAAGCGCTAGTGGTTTTTCCCCAAATGAATTTGACGTTAAATCAGGGGATGTGGTAACAATTTCTTTGACTTCAGCCGACAGAACGCATGTCTTTAAGTTTGATGACGCAAGTTTACAGGCAGTAGCGATTGGTGTGGCTGGCAATGAAACTAGGGCAATTACATTCAAAGCTCCAGCTTCAGGCGATTACACTTTCTATTGTGATGTACCTGGCCATCGCGGACGTGGTGAAACTGGCGTAATGCATGTAAAGTAATTCTTAGGTAATCCCTTAAGGGTCTGACCCTTAAGTGAATTTAAGTGAGTTTATGAGGGTCGAGTTTTTTTGTTGAAATTCGACCCTTTCTTAGGAAAATTAAAAAAAGATGTGTTTGAGTTTAGATAAAAAAAAGAGTTTTAAGATTTTGTTGATTTCCGGGATATTAATTATTCTGGGAGTTTTTGTTATTTTTAATTATTCTCAAATTTTAAAATGGTGGGAGGAAAATTTTATAACCGCGCAAGCAAGTATTGACGCTAAGGTTAGAGGTTGGGCTTGGGGGGAAAATATGGGATGGATTTCTATGAATTGCTATAATGATTTTGATTATAATCATACTTTTGAAAATTGTTGCCCTGGAGGAGATGCGGAAAATTGTACAAGCGCTAAAATTTGCCAAGGCGGGAGCAAGAAAGGGCAGGACTGTTCTATTGATGATGATTGTCCAGACAGTACTTGCAGTGGCTTGGCCGGAGGAGATTATGGGGTTTATTATGATAAAAGTAACAAAAAGTTAAGGGGTTATGCTTGGTCAGATAAAGTAGGCTGGATTTGTTTTGGAGAAACTTGTGGTAGCACTACAACTCCTCATGGTTGGCCGTCTGCTTGGGCTTGTGTTGGAGGCCCGAGGTGGGTGTGCAGTAATGATGATAGTCAAATTTGTAGTAATGATAATGAATGCGCTGGAGATTGTATTTTTGGCTGTTCTGGAGATGGTGAAGAAGATTTTTTAGATATAACCACGCAAGGAGCTCCTTGTTATTCTATGGAGAGAAAGACATTAAAAGCGCATTGGAAAATGAATGCTATAAACGCTGTTGATAGTTCTAATCAGATCCCAGTAAATAACGGAACCTTGATGCCTGTTGATAATCCTCCTATTTTAGCCAATGGCAAATTTGAGAACGCTTTACAATTTGATGGCGAAAATGATTATATCCTCGTAGCTGATAGCGATAGCTTAAGCGTTGATGGTAATTTGACCGTGGAAGCGTGGATTAAAAGAGCGGGGAGGTGTGTTGGCGGAACCAATGAAGATGCAACATGTTTCCATAATTCTACTTGTTCGGGCGGAGGAGTTTGTACACTAGTTAATAGTGAACAAACGATTATTGGCAAATGGGATGAAGATGTTGAGGGCAAAAGTTATCGTTTATGGTTTGGCGCGGACAATAAATTAAATTTTAGCGTGGCTGACAACAGTAGCGAGGCTACAATCACTCAAACTCAGGGATTATGTTTTGGCGGGAGTAATGAAGGCTCTCTTTGTTCAACGGATTCTATGTGTGAGGGTGTGGGGGCTTTTTGTCGCAATCCATTGATTACAGATACTATGAAATGGCATCATGTGGCTGGAAAGTATACAGCAGCCATTGGCACTAATGCCGCTTCTTTACGACTTTTTATTGATGGCCTGCGAGTTAATGTAGGCTCTATTGGAGCCACGCCAGTTTCTTTATCGGACAAAAACAATGACTTATATATTGGCGCTAAAAAGGGTGTTTCGGGAATGGACACCTATTTTAATGGCATTATTGACAATGTTTCTATTTGGTCTTGTGATGGTAATGCTAGTTTTGTTTCGGGCAGAAGCGCTAAAGATATTTGGAATGATGCTAAAATGGAAATTTCTGGCTGGGCAAAAATTGTTGCCTTAGGAGATGGAGGGTGGCTGAAACTGCAGGGCTTTACAAAAGCAGGCAAGGTTTGGGGACTTTATCTGAATGATTATGACACTTTTTATACTATCGGAGGTTATATGGCTAATAGACATGCAGATACAAGCATGGATACTACGGGCTTAGTTGCTAATTGGTTAATGGATGAAGCGAGCTGGGTTAGTAGCGCTGGGCCTATTCCAGTGGAGGATAGTAGTCCTTCGGGGAATAACTCTGGAACTGCCAATGGAGCGGTTCCAAATGTTCAAGGTATATTTAACAGCGCTGGCGAATTTGATGGTGAGGATGATTATATAGATTGCGGAAGCAATGAAAGTTTAGAGGATACTACTGCCACTATTCAAGCTTGGATTAAGAGAGGCTCAACCAACACTCACGATGTTATTCTTTCTGATAACAAAACATCAGTAGCTAACGAAGATCACTTTTTGCGTTTTGAAATTATTGAAGGAGGAAGCAATGATGATAAATTAGCTATTATTTTTGGTGATGGCACAGACGAGGTTGCTAAATATAGTACAGGA
>CAZTWG010000042.1:0-5885 GCA_964617525.1 uncultured Gammaproteobacteria bacterium | reverse complement strand
CAGTTGAATAGATTCTCTTATATTCCTTAAATGGTATTTTTTTTACTTTCATTATTTTTTTTAAAACGTCAGTCGTTAAAGAGGAGAGTAGCGACGGGGAAACGTCTGACGTTGACATCTTAAAATCCTAATTACCTAATCCCTAAGTACCCGATTACCCAAATACTCTCCTCCATCTTGTACTCAATAATTTTTTTTAATTTCTGTTAATAAAATATTCCTAAAATCTTTGATAATCATTTGATGGCTATAAGGGAGGAATTCTTTTAATTCTTTTTTAAAGTCCATTTTTATTTTTGCCAGCATAGACAGAATCTCTGGCAATACCTTTTTTTGTTTAGGGGTCCGCATTCCCTGGCGAAGAAAGAAATAAAGGTCATACCAATCACGGGGCTTAGACCTGGCAAGTAAAGCGCTTATTTTCCCATTTATTATTTCTTCTTGAGGAAGATGAATAATGTTATAATTAGGAATATATTCATTTGTAATGCTTGAAATTTCTTTTATAATTTTTTGTCTGCTCTGACGAAAAGATATTTCCATTTTAAGCAATATCTTAAATGTTAAAAATGATAATATTGTTTTAATTAAATATCCACCAGTTGTTTTTTTTGCTTCATTGATATTAATTTTAAAACCCCAGTTAGATAAATTTTTTAACATGTTAGTTAAAATATTTTCAATTTCGTAATAACTAATGCCTTTAGTGCCCGTAAAATCTAAGTCTTCAGAAAATCTCGGGCTTTGATATATAATTCTCAAAGCAGTCCCTCCTTTGAATAAAAGATTTTCGGATCCTTTTAATCTATATAACTCGGATAGACAATTATGTTGCGTATATTCTCTAGCAATGACCTCAGGGGTTGTTTGCTCCCTAATAGATAATCTCTTTATTTCTTCTGCTTTTATCATAAGTATCGTTTAATAATTTTATTAATGAATTTTTCTCAAAAAGTTCAGCATAATAAAGCAACTTTTTCTTTTTTAAATCACTAACATTTATGCGGTCATAGATAGCTTTTTTGCCGAGAGAAACAAAATAAAGGTAGTCAATAAATGCTTTTTCCCGTTCAGCTATCAAGACGATATTCTTATTTAGTTTTTGTTTTATGTAACCAGTAAAAGCTACTTTTTTGATTTTATTATATGAATAAGATACATTATTAACAACAAATTCGCGAGTTATTTTTGTTGTAACCGAGGTCACTGAATAAACTGTTTCTGGGATGATATGATGATACATCATTGCATATTCCAACGAAACATAAGACGGCGAATAGATTCTGTTGGCAATTTCAAATTCAGAAGGGAAGTGGTGTTTAAGAGAATAAAAGCCATTTTTTAATTTAACAAAAAATCCTTTTTTTAGATTATAGTTTATAAAAAAAGTAGCGCTATCCCGCGATACATTAAAAATTTGTCTAAATTCTAAGGGAGAGAATATTAAAATACCTCTTTCTAATAATTTTTCTTCCACCTTAAAACAGCTTAATATTTTTTGTTTTCTTTCTTTTTTCATTTCAGTTTTTTTAGTTTATTATAAAATAAGTGAAATGGTTATTTATACTATATAACACTAAAAACTTTTGTCAAACAAAATACGCGGGTTCAACCCGCGCAAGCGAAACGTCTTGATATCATAAAATTAAAGAGCCATCGTTCTAACGGTTGATACCCCCTTTTTTTATGTTAGCTGTTTAGGCATTTTTTGCCCTAAGAGTTTTTTAATATCTTCGTTAGTAAACTCTTTTTTGAAGTCTATTAATTTTGGATGTTTAATGTTTCTTAACTCTTGGTCGTATGTTGCCATTATTCTTTTAACTCTTTTTTTATAGACATCCCAGTTTCGTGTTGAAGAAAATTGTTTAAAATTTTTTTCTTCTTTTTATATTCTTTTTCAAGTTCTCCAGCTAACCCTGTTTCAAAACTACCTATAACAAATAAAATTTCTTCGTACATTGTGTTTCTCGTCAAATCTTTTTTCGCTAAATTTAATAATTTTCTATATTCTTTCGCTCTTTCTTCAAACAAGAACTGATAGAGCATATCTGTATAAGTTCCGTAATATTTATCTGATATATATTTTTTTATACTATCTGTAAAATCTTTTCTGTAATCTTTTGTTTCTTCTCTTGTCTCTTGAAAGTCTTCAGAGAGCTGGTTTACGAATTTTGGGTTTTCTAATGCTACTCGCATGACTTGTTTAAAATTTTCCTCTGTTCTTATAAAATATTTTCTTACTCTTTTACCTATTTCGTTATTCTCAAGCATTGCTATTTCTTTCGCCATATCTATTGTTAAGATATAGTCTATACTTCTCACGTCTCCACCTCGTTTGGATTTTTGATTTCTCAAAATTGTGAAATCAAAATTTTTGGCTTGTTTTGGCTCTTTGCGTGGAAGTACCTTGAAATAATCAATGTTTTTAATAAAATCGTATTTTCCTATCCTATCTTTAATCCAATCTGCGAATCGTCTGCCTACTTTTAGTCGTCTGTGCAATTCTCTGGCATTCACAAATCTTTTTTCTCTTTATTGATTGTTTTTTGTACTACATTTATGTTGATTATATCTTTGCTCATATTCTTATATTATTTTTTTAAATTAGCAACTCTTTTATTCTTTCTCTATCCATATCTAATAAAGCTTTTTCAAATTCTTTTAATATTTTTTCTATATCATCCCCATTATTATTCAAATGAGAAATAAATATCTTTTCGTGTTTAGTAGGGGACTCATTTTCAGTTATAATCTCCTCAAATAGTTTTTCTCCTGGCCTAATGCCAGTGAAAATAATAGGAATATCAATATCTGGTTTATGTCCAGCTAAACGTATCATATCTTTAGCTAAATCCAATATTTTTATTGGTTGACCCATATCTAATACAAAAACCTCTCCACCTTGGCCAATAGCACCAGCTTGCATTATAAGCAGGCAGGCTTCGCTAATAATCATAAAATATCTTTTCATTTCTGGATCTGTCACTTCTACTGGCCCGCCCTTTTCAATCTGTTTTTGAAATATAGGGACTACGCTTCCTTGACTTCCAAGGACATTACCGAATCTTACTGCGCAGAAATGAGTGCGATTTTGTTGATTTAACCAAACGCAGACCTTCTCACACATTCTTTTGCTAGCTCCCATTATAGAGGTAGGATTTATAGCTTTATCAGTTGAAACCATTACGAATTTTTCAGTATTATATTTTAAGGCTGTTTGCCCAACATTTAGTGTTCCAAAAATATTATTTTTTACTGCTTCATCTGGGTCATCTTCCATCATTGGCACGTGCTTATAAGCCGCAGCGTGGAAAACAACATTAGGATGAAATTTATTAAATATTTTATCTATCTTGTTTTTGTCGCAAATGTCAACAAGAACAAAATCTAACGGGTTCTCTGCTAAAGATGAATTTTTCCACAACTTATTTAAATCTTTTTTTAAATAAAAAAGAGCAGTTTCTCTCTGGTCTAAAGCAATGAGTTTTTTTGGTTTAAATTTTAAAATTTGTTCACAAAGGACAGAGCCAATAGACCCAGCTGCGCCAGTGACTAAAACGACTTTATCTGTAATATATTTCTTAATGGCATGAGTATCTATCTCAATCGGGTCTCTTCCTAATAGATCCTCAATAGAAATTTCTCTTAGATTGCTCAAACTTACTTTTTCTTCTAATATCTCCTTTGTCCCCGGTAGAATTTTTATTTTTTCAATATTTGCCTTTCTAGCTAATTCTACTGTTTCCCTTATAACTCTTGGCAGAGCAGAGGGCATGGCAATAATAATCTCTTTAATTTCTTTTTTGCTGATAATTTCAGGAAGTTCTTTAATCTTTCCCAGAACCTTAATCCCATGTATTAATATCCCTTGCTTCATTGGGTTATCGTCAACAAATCCAATCAATGAATATGGTGTTTTCTCGGCAGCAATAATATGACGAGCTATTTTTTCTCCAGCTTCTCCTGCTCCGATAATTAAAATGTTTCTTTTTGAAATATTCTTATTATTGTTTTTGTTATTTTTAATTCCGTGAATATATATTCTTTTGGAAAATCGCAATGCGCCAGTAGTAAGAAAGGCGATAGAAGCGGAGACAAAAATAATAGAGCGGGGGAATCCTTGGAATAGACTATAATCTTTAAGAACAAAAAGAATTGCTCCCAAAGAAGCAAAACTTAACACAATAGCTCTTCCTAGTTTTATAATCTCTCTAATACTAATAAAAGACCATGATATTGAATATAATCTTTCCAACGCAAAGAACATTATAGTCAAAGGAATAGCCAATACAATAAAGGCTCTTATCATTGAAAAATATTGAGGGTTAATGTTCCCATCAAAGCGAAGCAAAAAACCCAGAAAACAAGACAGGGCTATTAAAATAATATCGCATAACAAAAAGAATATAGTTCTCTTGAATGTAGTTCTGTGAAATATTTTATTACCCAAAGACATAAAAATTATAAATTAAATACCTCTTATTATTTTAGTTTATTTACTCAAAAGGTCAATCTCGATAAAACGTCAGTCGTTAATGAGGGGCGTAAGACCCCAGTGGTGGGCGGAACGCGCTCCTCTGGGGTCTGCATTAATAAAAATTGTAAAATATCAGTCGTCAACATCAATTACTTTCCTTTCTCTGGGGTCAACATTTTCTATTTCTCTATTGATTATTAGATATAGATCTTTATAATATAGAGGATTAAAGGGGCATCGACCGTTAGGACGATGCCCCTTTTTCTCAACTCCGTTGCCAATTTTGGCAACATCAATAAAATCAACATCAAGCAATCAAAGACATTCCTCTAATTTTTTGACAACATAATCAATTTGTTTTTCAGTTAAATTGTTGTAGAAGGGGAGAGCAATGGTTTTGTCGGATATTTTTTCTGCAATAGGGAAATCTCCTCGCTTATATCCAAACATTTTTTTGTACAAGGGTTGTAAATGGATGCATTGAAAATAATCACTACAACTAACTCCTTGTTTTCTTAATTTATTCATAATGTCATCACGATATTTTTTTGTTCCCGCGACTTGTATAACATAAACAAACCAAGACATCCTTGTATAAGGAGCAACATAAGGGAGGGTGACATCTTTTATGTCTTTCAATTTTTTGTTATATAATTTTGCCACTCTTTCTCTTTTTCTCAAAATTTCTTTAATTCTGGATAGCTGAGCAATCCCCAAAGAAGCATTTATATCACTCATTCTATAATTATATCCCAAATAACTATGATTAAGCCATTTCCCGTTTTCTACTTTTCTCCCTTGGTTTGATAAGGCTCTACAATGATTAGCTATTTTCTCATTATCAGTCAGTATCATTCCTCCTTCTCCTGTAGTCATTTGTTTGTTCGGATAAAAGGCAAAAGTAGATATATCTCCAAAACTTCCGCACCTCTTTCCTTTGTATTCTGCTCCGATTGCTTCGCAACTATCTTCAATAATTTTTAATTTATGTTTTTTAGCAATTTTTAAAATAGGGTCCCAGTCAACTGGATGTCCAAAAATATCAACAATCACCATCGCTTTTGTTTTTTTTGTGATAGCTTTTTCAATTTTTAATGGGTCAATATTTAATGTATCTGGGTCAATATCTACAAAAACTGGTTTAGCTCCCTCAAATAAAGTGCAATTAGCAGAGGAGATAAAAGAAAAAGGAGAAGTAATAACTTCATCCCCATTTTTTATTCCCAAAGCCTTAATAGCTAAATGAAGCCCAGAAGTTCCAGAATTTGTAGCAATAGCATATTTACGACCAGCAAATTTAGCCATATTTTGCTCAAATTCTTTTAATTTAGGTCCCAAAGCTAAATTCGGAGTTTTTAAAACATCCAAAACAGCATCTCTTTCTTTTTTTGTAATATCTGGTTGTGAT
>CAZTWG010000041.1:2580-5898 GCA_964617525.1 uncultured Gammaproteobacteria bacterium | reverse complement strand
GATTATAGCTTCTCATGTTTATGTTAATCAGGAAGAATTAAGAGAAATTTTGGAAGAAAAATTTAAAGAATTAGAAGAACCTTCTCAAAACGCAGAAATTGTTTTAGAAGATAATAAGCTTAAATTAAATCCGGAAATAAATGGATTTGTCCTAGATTATGAGAATGCGTTAAGGGATCTAACCAAAAATTTGGAGAATTTTAATAATAATGAAATTTTTATAAGTTCTTCTATTGATAAAGCAAGTATAAGCGCAAAAGATTCTGTTTCTGCTTTTGCCAAGGCTCAAAAGATTTTTAATAAAGCTCCTTATACGTTAAAATACGAAGATAAAGAATGGATTTGTTCCCCTATTAAGATTAGCGAATGGTTTACGTTTCAGAAAGGTTTCCGCGATCAAGTTCATTTATCCTTGAATCAAGAAAAAATAAAGTTATTTTTAGAAGAAATTGCTCAAGAGTTAAATGTTGTCCCCGTAGAAACGCGTTTAAAAATAGATGGAAATGGTCCTGAGAAAAAAGTCACTGAATTTCGGGCAGGAAAGCCTGGAATGATGTTGAACGTAGAGGATAGCAAAAATCTTATTATGCGTAATATTTTGTTTGGAGAGGGGAATGAAATAGTTCTTAAGGTAGATAAAATTGACCCTATTCCTTTACCTAATGATTTGAATAGTTTGGGTATTCAAGAATTTATAGCCCAAGGGTCTTCTAATTTTAGCGGAAGTCCAAAAAATCGTAGGCATAATATTCGTATTGGTTCTGAAATTTTGCATGGCATTCTTATTGCCCCAGATCAAGAATTTTCCTTAATTCAAGCTTTAGGTGAAATAAATAAAGAAGCAGGATTTTTGCCAGAACTTGTTATTAAGGGTGATCGAACGGTCGCAGAATACGGAGGTGGTCTCTGTCAGATTGGAACTACTATGTTTCGGTTAGCTATCGATGCCGGACTACCGATTACAGAAAGGTCTTCGCATTCTTATCGTGTTTTTTATTATGAGCCAGCTGGTACAGATGCTACTATTTATAGCCCACATCCAGATCTTAGATTCATTAATGACACTGGTCACCATTTGCTGTTACAGACTCAAATTAAAGATAACGATTTAATCTTTAAATTTTATGGTACTCCTGACGGACGACAAGTATCTAGTGAAGTGCCAGAAATTTTTAACATTACGCAGCCAGGGCCAGTGCAATTTATAGAAACTACAGAGTTAGCCCCTGGTGAAAGGAAAAAAATTGAATCAGCGCATGCTGGAGCTGATACTAAGTTTGAAAATATTATTACTTTCCCGAATGGTATCGTTCGTAGAGAGGTTTGGAGAAGTCATTATAAAGCTTGGCCAGAGGTATGGATGGTGGGGAAGGAATTGGAGAAAGAAGAAGGAATAGAGATTCCTGATTTTTGACAAAATGATTAATACTTAAATAATAAAGGCGAAAATTGCTGATTGCTGGTTATTAAAAAATCACAAGCAACCAACAATTAACAATTAACAATCAATCTATGAATATAACAGAACTAGCAAGACGATTAAAAGTTACCCCCAAAGAGCTTAAAGTAGCGTTGCCCAGGCTCGGCTTTGATATTGGTGCTCGAGCTATTCAAATTCCAGAGAAACAGGCGATGCAGGTAATTGAAGTGTGGCAAAAAAACAAAAGGAAAGAAAAGGAATTAAAAAAAATAGAAGACAAAATAAGTAGAGCGCAAAAGAAAAAATTTTTAGACGAAGAAGATGACAAAGAAATTTTGAGATTAGTTAATTTACCTAAATCAATAAGAGTCTATGATTTTGCAGAAAGATTAAAATTGCCAGTAATGAAGGTAATGAATGAATTGATTAAAAATGGAGTTCTTTCTAGTATTAATGAAAACTTAGATTATGAAATAGCAGCTATTGTGGCTGAAAATTTAGGTTTTGAAGTCAATAAAGAGAAAGAAGGAGAGAAAATAATATCTGTTTCTGCCAAAGAAAAAGTAAAAAATATTTTAAAAACAGACAACAAAGATGAAATAGTTTCACGACCACCTATTGTGGTAATTATGGGGCATGTCGACCATGGTAAAAGTTCAATTTTAGATGCAATTAGGGAAAGTCAAATTGTAGCAAAAGAAAAGGGTGGGATTACTCAACATATTGGAGCTTATCAGGTAATGCACAAAAACAGATTGATTACTTTTATTGATACCCCTGGGCATGAAGCTTTTGAGGCTATGCGCGCCCATGGGGGCGCGATTGCTGATATTGCAATTTTAGTAATAGCTGCTGACGATAAAATACAACCTCAAACATTAGAGTCTATTAGGGTTATCCAACAAGAAGAATTGCCTTTTATAGTTGCTATTAATAAAATTGATAAACCTGAGTCAGATGTAGAAAAAATAAAAAAAGATTTATCAGAAATAAATCTTTTGCCGGAGGACTGGGGGGGCAAGGTAATTTGTGTTCCAGTCTCAGCTAAAAGTAAAGAAGGTCTGGACGATTTGTTGGAAATGGTTAATCTATTGGCAGACATAGAGAAAGATAAACTATTAACTAATCCTCATGGAGATTTAATAGGCACTGTAATTGAAGGTCATTTAGATTTAGGATTAGGCCCAGTAGCAACGATTGTTCTTTATAATGGGACACTTAAAAAGGGGGATAATATTATTGTGGGGCAAACTTACGGCCGATTGAAATTTTCTAAAAATCAATATGGTGAATTTGTGGATAAAATTGAACCTAGTTTTCCTGCTCAAATATTTGGCTTAAAGGAAGTCCCCAAGGTTGGAGATTTGATAGAAGTAATTAATGGTAGTAAAGAATTTAAGGCTCAAATTAAAGAAACGAGTTTGACTCACTTCGACCAAGGTTTATCTGTCAATGAATCGTCTTGTTCTGGAGGGAAGGGAACAAAATACGTAAACATTATTGTTCGTGCCGACGTTCTTGGTTCTTTGGATGCCATAATTACAAACTTAAAAGGTTTAGTTTGTCCTAATGTAGAGGTAAAAATTGTTAAATCTGGATTAGGAGGTTTGACTGAAGCTGACGTAGAATTAACAAAGACTACAAAATCATGGTTGATAGGTTTTAATATCAAAGTTAATAATTCGGTCAAGCAATTAATAAAGGAATCAAAAATAAGAATAGATGTTTATGAGGTTATTTATAAGCTAATAGAAGATGTTCAGGATTTTATGAAATCTTTGGTTGGCTTAGAAATCTCAGAAAAAAAATTGGGAGAAATTAAAATTTTAGAAATTTTTCGGCAAACAGAGAAAGAAGCTATTCTCGGGGGAAAGGTGTTAAAAGGTAAAATTTCCCCC
>CAZTWG010000041.1:0-2570 GCA_964617525.1 uncultured Gammaproteobacteria bacterium | reverse complement strand
AAAAGGCTTAAAAAATATGGAGAAAACAGACTAAAAGAAATAAAAGGAGAATCTAGTTTGGTCCAAATTCAATCAGGAAAACAAGACGTCAAAGAAGCTTTGGCTGGGTCAGAATGCGGATTAAAACTTTCGGGTAAGACAAAAATTGAAAAAAATGATATTTTAGAAATTTATGAAGAAATTGAATGTTTACCAAAAGTATAAAACGTAAAAAATCTCATAAAGTTGTTGCATCATTGCAAGGGAAACAAAACCCCCCAAAAATTCTAATATTGGGAGCTAGAGGAATGTTAGGTTCTGATTTAAAAAAAATTTTTAAAGGAGCAAATGTGACGACCTGCGGTAAAGACGAAATTGACATCACAGTCAAAGAGGCGTTAAATAAAAAAATAGATTCTTTAAATCCAGATATTATCATTAATGCAGCTGCCTACACTGATGTTGATGGAGCAGAAAAGAATGAGAAGGTTGCTAACGAAGTTAACGCTTCTGCTCTTAATTATCTTTCAGAAATATGTTATAATTTGAACTCTATCCTAGTTCACTATAGCACAGATTATGTTTTCGACGGCAAGAAAAAGGAAGGTTATCTTGAGAACGATGAGCCAAGCTCTCTTAATGTCTATGGTCGTTCAAAAGCTTTGGGAGAAAAAAATATTGTTAAATCTAAGTTAAAAAGATATTATATTATTAGAAGCGCGTGGCTTTTTGGACCTTCAGTAGCTATCCCTTGCAAGAATTTTGTTAATACTATTTTAGATTTAGCCGAAAAACGTCCTTTGCTTAGGGTTGTAAACGACCAACACGGCTCGCCCTCTTATGCTTTAGACTTAGCTCAGAGAACGAAAGAAATTTTGGACAATAATCTTCCCTTTGGTTTTTATCATTTTACTAATAAAGGGGAAACAACTTGGTATACTTTTGCTAAAGAAATTGTTAGGCAGGGATTGAAGTATGGTTTTATTAAAAGGCCAGTGGCTAAAATAGTCCCGTGTGAATCATCTGAATATCCTAAACCAGCCACTAGACCTAATTATTCTATACTAAAAAATACCAAGACACCTCCCGCTCGTTCTTGGAAGAAAGCCCTTAGCGACTATCTTAATAGTGAATTTTAATTTGAAAATTATGAAAGCTTTACTTACGGCAGGAGGCCATGGTACACGCTTAAGGCCGATTACAAACGCACTTAACAAACATCTTATTCCTATTGCAAACAAACCAATGCTTGTTTATGCAATAGAAAAAATTGTTGATTCTGGTATTAAGGAAATTGGGATCGTTATCAACCCTGGAGATAAAGAAATTTTACGAGTTTTGGGAACGGGAGAAAAATGGAAAGCAAAAATTACCTACATTGAACAAACTGGCGGAGCATTGGGTTTAGCTCATGTTATTAAAATCGCTGAACCGTTTATAGGGAAGGAACCGTTTTTGTTTTACCTGGGTGATAACATAATCTTGGGAGAGATTAAAAAATTTGTTAAACAATTTAAAACAGGGAAATACAATTGTTTATTGGCTCTTTCTAAGGTACGTGATCCACGAAGATTTGGCGTGCCGGAAATTAAAAATGGATGCATTGTAAAAGTGGAAGAAAAACCATTGCATCCGAAAAGCAATTTTGCCGTAACTGGAATCTATTTTTATGATTATCATGTATTTGAAGCAGTGAAAAATATTAAACCAAGCGCTAGAGGAGAGCTAGAGATTTCAGATACCAATAGTTATTTAATTGATAAAGGTTACAAGGTCGGATACAACGAAATTACGGGTTGGTGGAAGGATACTGGCAAACCTAATGACTTACTAGAGGCAAGTCAGTTGATACTTTCGAGAATTAAGCGTCGTTTAGATATTAGTGTTCCAGATTCGGTAGAAATTCAGGGTAATGTTATTGTAGGTAAAAATACAAATATTTCTGGGAAAACTGTAATTCGTGGCCCAGTAATAATCGGAGAAAATTGTGTTATAAAAAATGCTTATATCGGTCCCTATACTTCTATTGGAAATGGTGTAGAGATTTATAGCGCGGAGCTTGAAAATTCTATTGTCCTAAATTATGTTGATATTAACTGCCAGGTTAGAATCGTAGATAGTATTTTAGGAACAAATGTTAATATCGCTCCAGTCCATTATACATTACCAAGAGGACATAAGTTAATAATAGGAGAAAATTCAATTATTGAATTATAAATTAAATTGATAAGATTAATAAAAATTTGTTTATGTTAGCTATTAAACTAAGCCGTAAGGGGAGAAAAAAACAACCATTTTTTAGAGTTATTGTTTTAGAAAAAGCAAAGGACCCACGTGGAGATTTTTTAGAAGATTTGGGTTTTCATAATCCATTTACTAAAGAAACATCTCTAAAGGGCGAAAGGATTAAATATTGGTTGTCAAAGGGAGCACAACCTACTGGGTCAGTACATAATTTATTGATTGCTCAAGGAATAATTAAAGATGAAAAAGTTAAGGTTACTAAAGTAAATCAAAAAAAGATAGAAAAGAAGAAAAAAGAAGAAAAAGAAAAAAGTAAAGCAAAAATGAAGTCAGCCAAGGTAGAGAAG
>CAZTWG010000040.1:0-5924 GCA_964617525.1 uncultured Gammaproteobacteria bacterium | reverse complement strand
AAAAGTAAACCAATCAAAGAAGAACTAATACGAGACTTAGCTTGTCCAATCGTAGAGGCATTACCAGCCGCAGTCATCCACTGGAAACCAGCTACCATAATCATAATTACAGCAATAATTGCAATAGCGCCCACAGACCATTTGTAAATCGCCATCATATAGTCAATAAACGACCTACCCTTAATCTGAATCTCTTGCCCTGGCTTAATATTGACACCATCAATTTGTTCTTCTGGAATTTCTATCTGTGGCTTGAACATGACATCTTTAGCCATAACCAAAGAAAAGTTGGCAAACAGAAAGAATAAGCAGAAAATAAGCAAAAATTTTTTATTTCTATTAATCATATTTTTATGTTACCATTTTTATGATTTTTATGACAGGATGTTGCATTATTATAGCGATGATAAAACAAATTAACAAAAACAATATTAATAATGCTATAAAAATCATAAAATCAATGAATATAATAATAAGGATTTCTGGGAAAGATAACTCTGGGACCAACTTCACTTTCAGCCAATTTCCTAAAATCAGTTGTGCATTCATAACCAAAAAGGTGATGATTAATCCTGCTAAACTTACTGCCGAGACTCCGTTAATTATTCTATAAATATTTTTTAAATTCTTTGCGGCTTCTTTAACATCTTCCACCTTCTTTTTCGCTTCTGCGATCTTGCTCATTTTTCCCTTCTTATTCTCTCCTTTCCTTAATTTTTCTAATTTTTGCTTCCTTAATCTAGCGGTAATAGCTTCAAAGCTCATTCCAGATGGAAACTCTTCGTTGTCCTCTACCTCCTTTTCTTCTATTTCTTTTTTGTTTTGATTATTTGTTGATAAGCCCCCTGGCAGATGTCTTTGCATCCGCGCTTTTTGTTGTTGACGCCAAAGCTTCCTTTTTATCTCTTGTTCTTGTTTAGCTTTCTCAAAATCAGTAGGCATAACAAATCATTAGAATATTTATTATTTTATCTCAATCCTATCCACTTTCCATTCTTTATTTTCATAAATAAATTCTAGGATTGCTTTTTTATAATGAACCTCTGTTATTTCTCCTTTTGTTTCTTGTTCTTCAATTTGACATTCGAAAACCGCTTTTTCCTTATCAACAAAATCAGACAATGCTATAGACAATACTTTAGTTTGGAAAGAAAAGAAAACATCATCTTGATTATTTTCTTCATTTAGACGAACCTTTATGTCTTTCGTTAGCTTATTGCTAGTTTGTGACAATAAATTGCGTAAATTCTCTTTATTGTTATCTGAAGAATAAGTATTATAACGTTCCACAAAAAAACGAACTTTATTTTTTAATTGCCCTTGAACAGTGACAAGAGGGTCAACAACTTCTTTCTCATTTTGTTCTTGTTTTTCTTCTAAAGGAATATTTGGGGCAATACTTTCTTCTGGCTTAACATCGACGTTAACGTCAATGTCAGCATCTTTATTATTTAAAAGCATCAAAGAAATTCCAGCTAATAAAAGAATAATGACAATAATTACAACAAAAATATTTTTTTTACTCATAACAAAGTATTAATTTTTCTTATTTTGTTTTGTACTGTTTGGCAAACTCCCTTTTAGCTTCATTAATCTCTAATAATTGCTTAGGGTCCGATGTTATTAATTGGTCTTCGGAGTAGGAAGCAACTATCTTAATAGCCGCATGCTTAGAGCCAGCGAAGAATATTCCATCCCCAATCCCACATTCCAACAATAAATACCTTTCACCCTCTGTAAGCATAAAGGTCTTAGCTACTCCATCAATAGCTGCAGGAGATTGCTTTAAAAGTAATTGTAGCGCCGAATTAGTCACAATAGCTCGGCCATAAGACGATTCCAAAAAATCATTAACATCTTGAGTGATCGTGGTAACGCCTAAATAATATTTTCGACAACGCTTGACTAAAGCAAAAATAAATTTAGCTGAATCCTCATGTTGCATCAACCACCAAGCTTCATCGATTAACAAAATTCTTTTCTTTAGCTTTGCCCGAACTACATTCCAAATATAATTCACAATAGTATAAATAGCCATTGGTCTTAACTCGTCCTCAATATCTCTAACAGAAAAAGTAACTAACTGGTTATCCATTTCTATATTAGTAGGATAATTAAGGAAGCCAGCAAAAGTGCCTTCAGTATATTTTTTTAATCTTTCCGCTAGGTCATTTCCTCCCTCCATGCCTTCTAATATTTCCTGCAAATCACTCATGGTAGGGACATCTACTCTACTTAAGTCACACCCAGGCACAATGTCTTTCTTTGCGTAAGTTTCAATTAAAGCTCTGTCAATTATAGAATCTTCTTGAGAAGTAAAACTTTTAACACCTCCTCTATTCTCTTGTCCAATCATAATTCTCAGAAGTCCTTTAACAGTAATAACACTAGTGCGAATCACATCAGCCGCACTAATGTCCTTATTCTCTGACCTTGGCAAATCAAATGGGTTAATTTTGCTTTTAGAAGAAAGGGAAATATTAACATAGGTTCCGCCTACAGCATCTGAAAGATGTTCGTATTCTCGCTCTGGATCAATTATAATTACATCTGTACCGAACATCATAGACCTTAAAACTTCCAATTTACAAAAATACGATTTACCAGCCCCAGAGGTAGCAAATACAACAAAATTAGCGTTAGGCATAGAAAAACGGTCAAAAAGAATCAAACTATTATTATGTCTGTTAATCCCGTAAAGAACGCCATTGTCTGAAGTTAAATCAGCAGATATGAAAGGAAAACTAGAGGCGCAAGGAGAAGAATTGATGTTGTTTAAGACCATTAACCGATCGTTAGATAAGGGAAGTGTAGAATTGAACCCTTGTTCTGATTGATAAAAGACTCTTCGGCTGTAAATTAACTTTGAGGCTAGAAGGCTTTCTATTTTTTCAGTCAATAAATCTAATCCTTTTTCATCTTTCGCGTAAACTGTTATATACAAACCAAATTGGAAAAATTGTTCAACACCAGTAGTTAAGCTATCCCTTAATTGCTCGATATCATTAAGTGCCGTATCCTTTAAAGGATCTCGAGGTAAACCCTTCTCCTGAGCAATGCTCATCTCTGCCTGAAGATTGCCAACACGATTCTGTAATTGTTTGAGAACAACACTTGCCTTAACTGGGTAAAAAAACATAGCTACGTCTAAATAAGCATTAAAGTTAATAACTGGCATAAACCAACCGACAGAAATATATCTTGGAAACCCTACCACAAAAATCGTCCTCAAATATCTACCACCTAGTTGAAGATATTGAGGAGTTACTCTTAAAGCTGAGGGAGCAATTAGGTCTTGGACCTTGAAACGACCACGTCGATATTTTTCCTCAGTATTAATAAATTCCTGAGCTTTTTTATCTGACAAAGAAGCCACTCTCTTTTCTTTAATTTTTTCTTTTTTGATTAAACTCTCTGGAGTTATAGACATATTATTGTTCTATTCTTAATTTTTCTAAATCTATTAATTTTTGATTTTTAGCTTCAGCAGGATTATATATATTATAAAACAATTCAATTAAACTTTGGGTATCCAAGGGACTAGTCTTAATCCCCATAGAGGAAAGCCCAGAAGTAATGTTATCAACTCTCTTGAAAAGCATTTCTCTACAAGCATCAAATTTTTCTCTTTTGATTTTTACTACAATGGCTGCACTTAATATGTCTGAAATCTTAGATAAAAATCCTTTCTTTTTGTCGCCAAGCGGATTATAGCGAACAACAATATAAAAACGACGACTCATTATCTCTCCTAAATCTATTAACTCTTTAATAAAATCACGATAATCTGTAGTTTGATTTCTAAGAAGCTCATTTGTTTGATTTTGTCGCAAAACGTTTAATTCATTAACATATGGGTCAATATTAAATGGTCTAGAATGAATAACAATTTGCAAAGGAAATCCTAGTGTATTTAAAAAACGAGCATAAGACTGAATAACGGCCTTTTGTTCATCTTCAGATTTAAGGGCAAAGTTAATAGACGAAGCAAGTAAAATTGCCCTTAAGCTACCGTCTTTTAAAACTATGCAATCATTTTTTATTTCAGTAATATCTAAATATTTTTGAGTAGATGCTATGTTCATAATATAAACAAATTTTTACGAATTATATAACGAATTTTTACGAATCACGAATTTCTTGTTGGTATTTCGTGTATATTCGTCCATGGATTAGTGTTTATTCGTTTTCTATTCTTCCTCCTCATATCTTCCTCCGGTATCAACTAGTAAAGCTATTTGAGAAAGCCTAGAGCGAAAAAGTGGTTTGCGACGGGTATCTATTAGTTCTGACGGCAAATCCTTTTTTACCTTTAGCTCTTTCTCAGGAAATGGCGAGGATTTTTTACTCCAGACTCTTAGTTTAGGTTTTTTGAGTGTATTAGAAACGTCAAGAAGAAAAGAATGAAGAGGACGATGATTAACTTTAAAAAAGGCTAGACTGCCACCAACGACAAGTAGGATGATTGCTTCAAAAATAAAAAGAGTAAAGTCAGACAATTTAAAACAGACAAAACCTAACCCAAAGGTAACTATCATAATAATTAATTGACGAGGAGTAATTGGGCCTAAAATTTTAGGTTCAACGTCAATAAATTGAGGAACTACAAACTGCATGGTTGGTTAATTAGTTAATTATATGCTTATATAGTCAGAATTATAAATATTTTGTATTTGTTAGAAACGCAATTTCTGATTTAGTTCTACGACTGCATTAAACTCTTTCTGGGTTAAAGTTTTTCTGCCGTCCCTTTGACGTTCACTAATTATCT
The DNA here is from genome assembly GCA_964617525.1 of uncultured Gammaproteobacteria bacterium. Taxonomy (GTDB): domain Bacteria; phylum Patescibacteriota; class Patescibacteriia; order UBA2591; family UBA6264; genus JAIPGN01. The sequence goes on along the minus strand of CAZTWG010000040.1, from coordinate 1,153 downwards.
TCCCCACTGATTTACCTTTGTTGATTGACTCTTCCCCTATGCCTAAATAAAGCTTATTAATCTCTGACTCTTTCCACGATTTAATTCCTTCGGCTTTTTTAATCAAAGATTCTTCTCCCAATAAATTTATTTTTTCTAAAATTTTAAGCATAGCTTCTCGAGATGTTCCCCATCTTCTCCAATCAATTAAACTAATATTTCTGAGCTCATCGCTTGGTCCATAAATTTTAGGATAATTACTAACGCTTTCAACCATTATTTTATCAGGTTTCGGTATATTCCTCTTCAAGACAGGAATATCGTCAGAAAATTTAGGTTTGATTTCTGCAAGCTTCTCTGGGGTTTTCGAAATTTGTTTCTTCTTTTCTTCTAAAATAATCTTTTTTTGAGGAGGAGAGGCTTTTTGTGGTTGGAATTTTTTAATTGCCTTTTCTATATCTTGAGTCATTTCTTCACTATCTGTATCTATTTTTTTATCCTTTTTTATCTTTTCTATCTTTTCTATTTTTTTTATTAATGGTTTTTGGGTCTTAGTTTTTAATTCAACAAGAAATGTTTCTAATTTTGGAGCAACCTTAAGCACCTTAGTCTCTATTTTTAATAATTCCTTAGCTGGAGTTCTCATTAAAGCCTTAGCTATTTCTTTACTAACGATTTTTTTTGTTGAAAGTGAAACGGTCTTAGATTGTTGCTCTTCTTTCTGCAAGATAGTCATAATCTTATCAACTAATCCCTGTTCAATCCCCATACCTCCAATTTTTGAGGGCCTTTTCAAAACAATAGCTGTTTCTGTAAAGCTACGTACATTACGAATAAACGAAAGAACTATATTTTTAAATCTATTCTCAAGAACATGGTCTTTTAGCTCTAAACCTGTTTCTTTAATGATTTGCTCTATAATATTATCTGCATCTATCTTGCCTTGGGATTCTGTTTTAACTAACTTTGAGAATTCGTCTGCTGGGATTTCACCTCCCCATTTCTTAATATATAACAAAGTATTAACTTTTAAATAATCACTCAAAGGCAAAACTCTGCGTTTTAAGATTTCTACTGCTATTTTTTTTGTTTGCTCTTCCATGAGTCCCAAAGGTTTCAAGACTTCAAGTAATTGACTCAAGTTAATTTGCTTAAAAACAATTTTACGTAGAAC
>CAZTWG010000039.1:0-6050 GCA_964617525.1 uncultured Gammaproteobacteria bacterium | reverse complement strand
CATAATTAAATTATTTTAATTTTTTATATAATGTTTTATTTAATTTCAAGGTTCTGCGAACAAAGTGAGCAGGTTCTTAAAATTAAATTATTTTAATTTTTTAATTTCTATATTCTTAATGTTTTTGTCGTAAAGCGATTCTTTTTTAGAAATAATCTTAAAAAGATTTTCGATAAAATCGCCACCAGCATAACCAACGATTAAAGCAAAAATTGTATTGCCTGTGATTAAATAAGAAGCGACTAAGCCAACAACACCAGACAAAAATACCATTAGGAAAAAATATGGTGCTTTAAAACCAACATTTTTATATGAATATTGATGTTTGATAAAACCGAATATCCCTCTAACAATACCACCGATAAAACCAGCGACCAAAACTGGAATATACATAAATTTATTTTATCTCGTAACTCAAGGTTACCCTGACGGAAATTTTTGTTTCACCTGCCTCAACTTGCGTTACTTCCGCCATTTCTTCAGCTCCCGAACCCTTCATCATATCCATTTCATAAGCGCGAGAAACTGGATAATAGCCATTATCAGAAACCGAAACATTAATTATCCTGCCCAAAGACATCCCAGAAGACTTGGCAATTGCTTTTGCTTTGTCTTTTGCTTTATTAATAGCTTCATCTCTTGCTTCGGCAACCACAGCGTCTTTATCTTCAATAACAAAACTAAGTCCATTAAGACGATTAACGCCAACAGCAGTAGCGCTATCAATAATTTGATTTAATTTTTCAAAATCTTTCGTCTTAACCAAAATGCTTACCGTGGCTGAATAACCAACTAAATTTCTTTTTCCGCTTTGCCTCTCGTATTCATAACGTGGATTTATTCTATACTGAGTTGTTTTGATATCCTTTTTCTCAACCCCCAATTCTTTTAAGCTGTCGATTAATCGACTATTAATCTCGTTAATCTCTTTCTGAGCTTTAGCTACTGTTTTTGCTTCTTTCTCAACTCCTAAATTAATTTCTACCGTGTCTGGCTTGGCATAAACTTCTCCAACTGCGCTAACCCTAAAAGCGTTTTCTTTTGGAGTTGTTGTTGTGTTTAAAGACCATGTTAATTTACTGCTATATTTCAAAATTCCAAGGACAGCAAGGAAAATAACAAAAACTGTTAATATAAATTTTCCATTTTTCTTCATAAATTTTTAAGTTAATTTTCAAATATTATTTTAAATAATAACATATAATTCCCCCTTGGTCAATAAAAAATACAAAGAGTCAGCCCACCTTATTAAGGTGGGCTTCTAATAAAAAGAAATAAAAAAGTTATTCGTGAAGTTTTTCCGGCAATAACACAATTGTAACAGATAAAATTTCATCATCATTATCATATTTAATGATGTTTGTTTCTCCTATCCGGAGAATTTTATCTGTAAGGCCAGCGAAGGCTTTTATGCGTCCGTCTTCAAAGGTTACGATCGTTTTGCCTCTGATGACACCTGACAGAGAGACATATGACGATGTTTTGACGTATTCTACTGAGGTAACTACTCCAGTCATCTCCCTATAGGAAGAGCAACCAGCCAAGACGATTAAAACCAGTAGACCTATTACAAATTTTTTCATTTTTCCTCCTTTTAAAGAACGTTTTTGTTCTTAATTATTGAAATTATAGCAGATTTGAAGAATTTGTCAATATGCGTGGGAGACTCCCTGAAAAAAAACTGACCCGTCGGGTTGGTTATAATTAAAAAAGCAGGTCTTTCGCAAATACGAAAGACCTATAAATTGAGAAACCTACCCTAAAAATAGGTAAGAGGGTCGAGCATAATCAGCAACACCCGCATAAAGCAAGTTGCCAGTAATATTAAACTCTGCGCCTGTTTTGTAGCTAGCTAAAGCAAGTCCCCTCCCGTTTCGCCACGAGAGAGCAGTCATGTCCAAAATCTGATTATGGTCGCAACCAAATAGATCGGGAAACATCAACACGACAATAGGAATATCCATGCCAGATAGTAAGTATTGCTCTCTTGGTTCAAATTCGCCACGCAAAAGACCTGAAAGATGTATGCCGACAAGTGACCCCTGTTTCATACGTTTGATGAGTTGATTATGATGACTCCCTGGAACTATTTTGACCTTGCCATCTAATTCATTCTCATAATAGTTATGGAACTCTCTATCGGTAATTTTAGCATAGCTTTTGCCAACTCCTTCTAGATACAATTGCAACTCAATACCAAGGTCACCAGTAACAAGCTTAGGTAAAACCACTGGAAGCACTATATTGAATTCACTAACTATCTTAGGATCCCTTTGAATCATAACGTCCCATAGATGTTCGGCCTCCAGCTTGAACTGCTGAGCGGTAATGCCGGTGTCTATGCCTAGACACTCTTGTAATCGAGCAATGCGTTTAGCGTAGTTAATTTTCATTTTTCCTCCTTTTAAAGAACGTTTTTGTTCTTAATTATTGAAATTATAGCAAATTTGGAGAATTTGTCAATATGCGTGGGAGACTCCCTGAAAAAAAAACTGACCCGTCGGGTCAGTTATAGGTCAGTTATAGGTTAGTTTATATTCACAGATCACTTTTGATGAAAACGAGAAAATCTAAAAGCGCTGATTTAGTAAGCCCACAAAAAATCTTGTTATCATTCAACATTTTTTTAACTTCTTCTACAGAATAAAAACTACAACTAAGTATCTTTTCGTTTGGGTCAGGAGTAAATTTGCCCAAAGAATCTGTATCAATTAATGCCGCAAATGTTGAAATTCCATAATTCTTAAAATAGGCTGTATTAGCATTAACGTAGCCTATTAAATCTAACTTTTTGACTACATGTTGTGTCTCTTCGCCTAATTCTCTGATAGCTACAGAAGAATCTTCTTCATCACCAATTCCAAATCCCCTAGGCACTTCTATGCTCTTTAGGTTTCCTTGTTCACCTGTCTTTAAATCGGCAACAACCGCCCGAATACATGTATTGAGCCCAATAAAAACATCCTTTAGATTATTATCTTTAAAATAATAAGGGACAACAATTGCCCCCCCCTTTTCTACAACCTGATACTGATCAAAAATAGGAGTGTCATCATCTTCGCAGACAACAATTCTCTCTACTGAACCAAAATGAGGGTTATACAAACCGCCTCCTTTATATTCTTTCCAGCTAGGAATAAACTCAGTGTTTTTCTCCATGAATTCTAATAATTTTTTAACTTTCATTTTTGTTTATTTTATTGATTATAATTACCGTCTCCCCAAGACTAAGCAGAGAAAACCGACTAATGTTAGTTTAACATTTTTCTATCATAAACACAAATTAAACTATTTAGGAATCGGATTCCTAAATAAAATCCCCAATAATATCACAAAAAAAATAGGCTTGACACAAAGATCAAGCCTAATACTTTTTTCTGCACCTTACCCTAATAAAAGGACAATAAGCGCTGTTGTCCCTGCTGAAAATAAAACAGCCAAGAGAATACTACCTATTGCTTCAAGACGGGTTAGTTCTCCCATGAAAGAGGAGAGATAATCCTTTGCATCTTCTGTCGCTGTTCTTGCACTTGCACCAAGATAATACGAAAAGTTGAAAAACAGAACCAATATCATTGGCGTATTCATTCCCCTTAAAAAAAGAGAAATTATGCCGAAGATGAAGAAACCTACAGAAAAGAAAATTGTAGATAAATCTCTAGTGAGCTTAAGAGACTCTTCTCTATGACCGTCGTAGAATAGACCAGAGACATCTACTGTAATCCCTTCTGGACCACAGATATTCATTGACTGTCTCGGAAGATGTCTTTTTGCAATCAAGAAATGATAGGCTAACCTAAAAACAATGATAATAACAACATAAGCAACAAGGGACAATACGGACTTAATAAGTATTGTCAACATTTTTCCTCCTTTTAAAGAACGTTTTTGTTCTTAATTATTGAAATTATAGCAGATTTGAAGAATTTGTCAATACAAAAATTGAAATTGACCTCAGTGGTCAATTTGGGGGTCTTTAAGTGTGAATAGTGTTATCTCTGGTTTAGAATTAAAACGAACAGGAAAGTGAGCTGTTCCAATCCCACGATTAACATATAGATAAGCGCCCTTAACTTTAAACAATCCGCGCTGATATTTGCCATGATATTTTGTCGGCACCCAAAAGGGACAAATCCCAGGAATTTTAATTTGTCCGCCATGTGTATGCCCAGCTAAAATTAAATCAGCATCCCCCGTCTTTAAATCATCTATTATCTCTGGACTATGCGATAATAATATTCTTGTTGAGGAATTATCTATGCCTTGCAATGTTTTTGATAAATCATGATGATTTGTGTGTGGGTCATCAACACCCAAGAGCCAAATATATTGTTCTTCTCTCCTTAGCTTTACATTTTCGTTATCAAGAATCTGTATTCCTGATTTTCTCAAAATATTTTTTAAAACAATAGGTTCTATTTTTTGATGTTCGTAAATATGATTACCAAAGACAGCATAAATACAACCTTGCTTTACTTTTCCTAGGGCTTTCCAAAACTCAATGCAAGAATTAACTTTTCTTTGTTTAGCTTCATTTATGTCGCCGGTTATAAAAAGAAAATCAACATTAAGCTGACCTATAATCTCTAAAATTCTTTTTTCTTTTTTGCCAAATTTCTTAGAATGCAAATCACTAATTTGAACAATTTTTAATCCGTCAAAATTAGTCGGTAATTTTTCCAAAAATATGTCCTTGCGTTCTAAGCAAACATTAAACGGTTCTTTGAGTATGGAATATACTAAAAAAATTATTAAAAATAGAATACAAATAATTTGCAAAAACATAATCTAATCAACTATTACTTCCCAAAACGTCTTTTTCTTTGCGAATAATCAGCTAAAATACTATCAATGTCTTTCTCTGCGATACTTGGCCAATATTTATCTATAAAGCATAATTCAGAATAAGCAGACTGCCAAAGCAAAAAACCAGATAATCTTTTTTCTGACGTCCTAACAATTAAATCTGGGTCTGGCAAACCAGAAGCCCATAAATATCCATTAAGTAAATCTTCTTTGATGGCAGATATTTCTATTTTCTCCTTAACAATTCTTTTAATAGCCTGAATTATTTCTGAACGACCGCTATAATTAAAAGCTAAATTAACTATTCCCTTTTTATTATTTTTAGTTTTCTCCTGAGCTATTTTTGCAATTTTCCTTATTTCAGTGGACAAACGAGGGTCATCTATCCGCCCAGAAATTAATAGTTTAATTTCATTTTTCGTAAAATATTTTAGATCCTGCTTGAAAAATCGTTTTATAAGATTCATAAGATGACTTATTTCCCTCTTATCTCTGCCCCAATTTTCTGTAGAAAAAATATAAAAACTTAAAACCTTAACCCCCCTCTTGAGAGACCAATCCATAACTTTCTTTACTTTGTCATATCCCCTTTTGTGCCCATAATTAATAGGAAGACCATATTTGCGAGCCCAACGCCGGTTGCCATCTACTATAAAACCTATATGTTGGGGAATATTAACTAATTCTTTTTTAGATGTTTTTACCCCGTCAGAAGTTTTGTTCATAAATCTTTAGTTAATCCCCTAATTAGAAACGCTTCTCTGTCAGACTTCTAACGGGGTTCATGCTTTTTTCTTATTGATAGTAATGTGTGGTTCTTGCCCATAAAAGGGCTCGACTGCCTTATACTTTTTGCTTTTGACAATTTGGGACCAAGATTTCTTGATTAAGTCCTCGTTTGTCATCCCACTAGAGACAGGGATACCTTTGGCTGGGATAGATAAAGCCCATGCCAAAGCATTTACAACAGAAAGGGCAATCCTAATGCCAACGAAAGAACCTGGTCCATTGACAACTATAATACCTTTAAGGTCTTTTGCTCTTTTCTTGTTTTGTTTTAGAATTTTGTCTAAAATTATTAAAATATTTTCTCTGCTTTTATTTTTGACCGATTCCTCAAGCCACTGAATATGATTTAGGTCTTTAAATAAAGCCAAAGATATTTTATTTTCTTGAAGACTATTGATGAATAGAAACATTTTTATATTTTATCAAAATTATACCATTTGTGCAATAATTTATGC
>CAZTWG010000038.1:4784-6096 GCA_964617525.1 uncultured Gammaproteobacteria bacterium | reverse complement strand
ATATATTATGAGTAAAGCAAAGGTTTCTCCAGAAAAAATTAATAAATGGTTTGTATAGACTTTTATGTTATCTATTATTATTCTTAATTACAATAATGTTGGTCTTATAAAAAAATGCATAAAAAGCATTTTAGATGCTCAAATCAAAATAGATTATGAGCTTATTGTAGTTGATAACAATTCACATGATAAGAGTAGGGAATTTTTATCTCAAATTGATTTAGGGCCAGTTAAAACGCAGATAATTTTTAATAATCATAATTCTGGTTATGCCGCTGGTAATAATCAAGCAATTAAGTTAGCGAAAGGAGAATATATTTTTATTTGTAATCCAGATATTATTATCTTACCTGGAGCAATTGAGACTCTATATTCTTATTTAAAGAGCCACTCGGAAGTAGGTATGGTTGGCCCTAAGTTATTAAATTTAGACCGCACTGTTCAGTTTTCTTGTTGTCGTTTCCCGCATTGGTATACACCCTTTTTAAGGAGAACCTTTTTTGGAGGACTGCCTTTGTTAAAAGAAAAACTCAAAAAATATCTAATGATAAGTTATGACCATATTGAAAAAAGAGAGGTAGATTGGATGATTGGAGCTGCTCTAATGCTTGAGAAAGATTTTTTTGAAAAAATAGGAGGATTTGATGAAAGATATTTTTTATATTTTGAAGATATAGATTTAGCGCGTAGGGTTTGGCAAAAGGGAAAGAAGGTAATCTATTTACCAAAAGCTCAATTAATCCACGCGCATCAGCGAGCATCAAGCATGCGTTTAGCATTACCCTCTTTATTTTCTAAAATACTATGGATTCATATCAAAAGCGCTATAAAATACTTTTGGAAATGGAGACACAAAAATTAATTCTTGATAAACCTGTTAGTAGCCCAGAAGCCATACTTAAGGGTCCAACCCTTAAGTGGGGCTAATTATAGAGGTTTTATGATTATAGGAACTCTAATAGCAGAAGACTAACCCGTCGGGTTGGTTTTTTTGTTTCTGTATTGACAAACTGCTTAAATCTGTAATAATATTAATATCTTTAAAATTCAAAGGAGGTTCAAGATGAGACGGGAAATTTTTTTAGGAATAACAATTATTGTTATTTCAGTCTTTCTCCTGTCATTCTCCCTTTGTAGTGGGTGGGGAATGGATGGGGTAGAAAGGTCTGCGACGGTATTGTTTTCTGCGATAACGTCGTTAGTTATAGCCGTAGTTATTTCAATTATTCTTGGGAGAACAACCCCAGGCAGAGAAGAAGCTGCAACGCTTGCGACAACAAACGTTCTTGTTGCGGTAGCAACAGTTGCACTT
>CAZTWG010000038.1:0-4774 GCA_964617525.1 uncultured Gammaproteobacteria bacterium | reverse complement strand
ATTAGTGGTCTCAAAATCGCAATAAATGTATCTTTGACTTTTTTGTTCTTTTCTTTTGTGGGGATAACACTTTTTGCTCACAAGAGGAGGTCTAGCGATTTTGTTGGCATATCTCTGATCCAGGTTTTGGCTATTGTCGTTGTAATGACGGTGATAATGATGATCTAACTTCTTGGCATCGGCTATAAATAGCCGATGCCCTTTACTTTTTATTTTTTTTAGACATAATAATATATAGGTCAAATATAAATTTTTTAATTAATTCAAAAAGTTATGACGAAAAAGGCATTAAGTTTAATAGGAGTAATTTTAATCACATTTATGATTAGTGGATGTATCAAAGGAGCAAACAATCAAGGAGTAGACACAGACGCTCAGAAGGAAGAAAATGTAAAGGAACAAGTCGTGGCGCATCCTGACACCACACTGCAAGTAGAAATTCTTCAAGAGGGCGAAGGCGAGAGAGAAGTTGCCGCGAATGATGTTATTAGTGTCCATTACGTTGGGACGTTAACTGATGGTTCTAAATTTGATTCCTCTATTGATAGGGGAGAACCATTTACATTTACCGTTGGCATTGGTCAGGTAATTAAGGGATGGGACCAAGGAGTTCTAGGAATGAAAGTTGGGGAAAAGAGAAAGTTAACAATTCCTTCAGAGTTGGCTTATGGGGAACAAGGGTCAGGAGCTGTTATCCCACCAAATGCAACTTTAATATTTGAGGTTGAATTAGTCTCTTTTGTTGACTAATTCTATAAGCAAATAATTTAAAGCTTTAATACAATCTACGGGATTTAATCTCGTAGATTGTTTTTTCCTCTTGAAATTAAAGCTATATTTTGTATAATATTAACTATGCTCAGAATTTTTGAGAAAATATTAATTCAGCAAATAAAAAAGGGGGACGAACAAGCGTTCGCCCAATTTTATAATACCTATAAAACCAAAATTTATCGTTTTATTTATTTTAAAGTTTCTGATAAAGAAAAAGCTAACGACTTAACAAATGAAGTATTTATGAAAGCCTTTTCTTATTTGAAAGAGCACAAAGCTAGTGAAATTGAAAACTTCCAGGCCTTTATTTTTAAAATAGCTCGCAATCTAGTGATTGATTTTTATCGCACTCGCAAACAAAATGTTTCTTTGGAAGCTATTCCAGAAATTGTTTCCGAAGAAAACATAAGTAAAAAAATTGACGATAAATTAGGTATAGAAAAAGTTGCCAAAGCAGTTAAGCAATTATCGGATGATTATAGGGAGGTAATTGTTTTAAGATTTGTTGATGGCCTTAGTTTTGACGAAATAAGCCACTCTACTGGCAAATCTTTAGGGAGTTGTAGAATGTTGGCTCATAGAGGGATAAAGAAGATAAAAGAGATAATCGAAAAGCAAGATTAATCCCTGGTGTCAATTTGGTTTTTCTGTCGGGACAGACCTGACAGAATATTTTTTTATGCTTCAATGTTCTTATATTTTTTGTTGTTACTTTCTTGTCATTCCTTCGTCTTAATAGGTGTATGACTATGACAGAAAGAGAGGTTATAAAATCTCTCAAACAACTAAGAAAGCAATATGAATCTATTAAGCAAGACCCTGTTAAAGAACAGGAGTCTTATAATATACTTTTAGATTCTTTTAAGGAGATGTTCCCTGGAACCCCTAAAGTTCGTATGGGTTTTTATTTATCTCTCCGCCCAGTAGCAATCAGTTTAATGACTTTATTGCTTGTTTCTTTTGGTGGGTTAGGACTTTTAAGGCTTTCTGAAAATACAGTTCCTGGTCATTTTTTATACACTTTTAAGCGGGTTGCCGAAAAGACGCGACTTGCTTTTGTTTTTAATCAATCTAAGAAAACAGCTTTTAGGGCAGAAATTTTAACTAATCGTTTGCAAGAAGTTAAAATATTAGCAAGGAATGTTGAGATGGGCGATACAAACGCAGAGCCAAAGCTTAACACTCTAACACGGCAGGTTACAGACGAGATGAAAGATTTAAAAAGAGAGGTAGCGTCCAACATAAATCCTTTTCCAGATGATGAGCTACTATATATAGAAGATGACTTGCCGGTTCAAGATGGTATGTTAGTTTTTACAGCCAATCAAACAGAAGATTTAGAAAAACTTTTAGCGCAAACTCATGAACTTTTGGCAGAAGAAAATTTATCAGCTGCATTAGTTAGAATTGAAGAGGCGATTCAAGTATCTCAAAATAAAGAATCTACAACAGAAGAAAATACAACAAATGAAGAGGACGTTATTAATGAAGATAAAGAAAATGAAGAAGATAAAGAGGATAACGATAGTAACGAAATCAAAGAAGAATCGTCTACGTATAAGGAAGACACAATAAAGAAAGAAACATTAGAAGAAATAAAAATAGAAGAACCAATCACAACAGATGTAGTGCCTTCAGTTGCCGAACCTAAACTTCCATCAGCATCAATGGGTGAACTTTTCAAGGGAATAAGCACAGAAAGGACAGAAGAGCCTAGCAAAGAAGTTGGCACAGGTTTGATTCGTGAAAAATAATATCTTTAATAAGTTATAATATACTAACTAACTAATTATCAATTCCTCCTTGATTGAACTCAGTACATTAAGGTCAACTCGTATTGAGCTAAATCTGGTCAGCTTTATGCTGAGATTAAAGGTCGGGTTTTGTTCTTATGTTCTATTAAATTTGTTTAATAGAACTTGGAAACTCTCAGAACGGGATATCCCCTGAGAATTTCTAGAACTGAAATGAGGATAATATATATAAGATGCGTGTTTACAAATTAAAAAAATAAATTAACGCAGTACTCGTTAATATTTGTATAAATACGTATCATAAGAGGATTAATTAAAATATGAGTAGATTAAAAAAATTGATTGCAATAGGAACTACCGCTACTATGTTACTCTGGTCTTTTGGTATGGTTTTGCCTGCAGCTCATGCAGCTACCATTGCTGATGGCGACTTAGTTAAATCTGCTGACAGTTCAGCTGTTTACTACATTCAGGGTGCTAACAAGCGCGTTTTTCCTCATTACAACGTATATCTTTCTTGGGGTTACCCAGGAGACTTTTCTACTGTCAAAACAGTTAGCGCTTCAGAATTAGCTGCTTATACTGATGATAATGCTATGCCATTTCGTGATGGTTCTCTATTTAGAGGTACTGCCACAAGTTTAGGCGGAAATGATGCAACAGCTGTTTACTATGTAGAAAATTCAGAACTTCGCCCTGTTTTATCAGAGCAAGTTTACCAAGGTTTATTCAATGACCCAAATTGGGTTAGAGTAACTTGGGTTCCAGATGATTTATTGACAAAATTCAATTATGACATGGGTGCTGATTTAACTACATCTGCCACTCATCCTGATGGAAGTATTGTTAAATACGCTGGGACAACTCAAAAGTATTTAATTGAAAATGGTCAGAAAAGAGCTATCTCTGACGCCGCTTTTAGCGCCAACAGATTTTTAGCTGATTCTGTCATTACAATTGATACTGATGAAGTATATGCCGATGGTTCTCCAATCACTGGCGTAGAATCTGGATTATTAACTCCAGGTTGGGTTGCCACAACTGGCGCAACCACTTCAGCATTAACTGCTAGCCTATATAATAATTTTGGCGACACTTTAATGCTCGGACGTTCAACTAATAATGGTCTTTTGCAGTTCAAGATAACTGCTGGCAATACAGCGGTTTCTGTTGATACTTTGACCTTTAAGAGAAGTGGAATTGGTGACACAGATGATTGGGTTGGTTTATATCTTGATGTAGATGCCGCTAGAGCAACTAGTAGCAGAACATTAACTTCAGACGACCAAACAGTAGAGTTTTCTGGTTTAGGATTAAATATTCCAGCAAATTCTTCTAAAACAATTGCTTTAAAAGGTGATTTAGATGCACTTGATAGTGGTCTTCTTCATGGTCTTGCTAATCAAGGCAATAGGCACATTTTCAGTTTAACTGGCGTTGATACATCATCTACTGTCACTGGGCTCCCATTAAATGGTAATTCAATGGAGGTCGGTTCTCAGGATGTTAGTGAAGTAACAGTTACAATAGGCACTGGCCCATCCGACCCAAGCGTTGGTTCACAGAATGTTGAAATTGCTAACTTTAAAGTAGAAGCTGGCGACAACGATGTTTCTGTCAATCAAATGGTTGTTACGTTTGGCGGAAGTTTATCCACCTCTGACGTGACCAACCTTAAGCTTTATGACCAAGATGGAACTTTATTGGCAACAGTTGCTTCTATAGGTTCTAGAGACAGAGCTACTTTTAACTTTAACTCTCCTTACGTGATTGAGGATAGTAATAGTATGCGCTTCTCAATCAAAGCTGATATAACTGGTAAGGTAGGCGAATATCTTTATTCTATGATTGAAGAAGACAGCCATTTAAACGCAACTGATTTGCTTTATAATTGTAGCGCTGCTGTAAAGAATGATGAAGTTGAATCAGCTTCTCAGGTACATAATCCTGATACACTTGATAATGCTGGAGAAATTAAACTCCAGGGTGGTGAAATTACAATAGCTGAAAATGGTCCAAACACTGGTAAAATTGGTAAAAATGGAAATGATATAACTATTTTAAAGTTCTCTATCACCCCAACTACCAATGTTACCATTAAGGACTTAGATGTTAACTTGAGGGTTTTTGATGATGTTAGTTTAGGAGATAAACTTTCTGAATCGATTGCTGCTACTGATTTATCTGACTTAAAAGTTAAAGACGCTGATACCGGCTCTACTTTAATGTCAAAGAGTAGCTTGGGC
>CAZTWG010000037.1:0-6398 GCA_964617525.1 uncultured Gammaproteobacteria bacterium | reverse complement strand
ATATTAATATTATAATACGTGGTTTTATTTTGTCAAATAAAAAAACTTAAGTGGTTGACCCCTATAGTCAACCATTAAAAAATCACCAGAAGATTAGACCTTGTAGTGATATTTTTGCTTAAACTCTATTTTGTTTTCTTTTTAAAAATTGAGTAATTATTTCTACTTCTGGGAAATGCAGAAGTAAACTAACTATAAAATAAAACAAAAACCCAGTTGTAGCTGCAACAATAGTTTGGGTTGAAACTCCTATAAAAGTTTGCATATTAACCAAAGAACCAACTAAACTCTTACTTAATTGAACAACTATCAACATTATCAAAGAAAGCCCCATTGCTCTCAAAAAGCTCCACCATAATTTTTTATTTGGCAAAGGTAATATTTTCTTGTGAAAAAAATAATACAGTAAAATTAAATTTATAAAAGAAGCTAAAGAAAAAGCCAGAGCCAATCCACCAACTCCCATAGAAGGACCCAAAACGAAACAACCAATTATATTAACAATAAAACTAACAATCGCTATCTTAACTGGAGTTAAGGTATCATGAGTCGCATAGAAAGCTTTTGAAAAAATTGGAATTAAGCTTTGGGACAAAAGCGAAATTGAAAAAAACCCTAAAGCACTAGCAGTTAAAACCGTATCTCGCCAAGAAAAAACACCAGACCCCAAAATCAAACGAACGATTTGTGTTCGTAATGCAAGATAAATAGCAGTAATAGGAATAATTAGATATAGAATTCTGCAAATTGTTTTTGACATTTGGGAAATAAAGGTTTTTTTATCTCCAATCGCAAAACTTTTACTTAAAGCGGGGAAAATAGAAATGGCCAAAGAAATACCAAAAATACCAACTGGAACATTAAACAAATTAAACGCCAAGCTATAAATCGCCACTGCCCCAACAGTTACAGTAGAAGCAACTAAAGTAGTAACCACAAAATTTAATTGACCAACTGCTAACCCAAAAGAACGAGGCAACATAAGAGTAATTATCCTTTTTATCGCTGGATGAGATTTTATAACTGGTTTCCAACGATATCCAACCTTTAATAAGGCTGGGACTTGAATCAAAAAATGACCAGCCGCACCCAAAACAACACCCCACGCCAAACCATTTAAACCCAATGAAGTCTTAGGAACCAAAAAAACAATTCCAAAAATAATGCCTAAATTATACATTAAAGGGGCTAGACTATAAGCTAAAAATCGCCTAAAAGAATTTAAAACACTGCTAGCAATATTACTACAGGTAAAAAACAAAATGCCAATTAGCATTATTCTAGTCAAGGAAATTGTTAAAGATTGAGTTTCTAAATCAAAGCCTGGAACCAAATATTTAATAATTGAAGGGGCGAGAGCAAAGGCCACTAGACCTAAAACCAAAACAATCAAAAATAAAATATTAAAAACTGAGTTTGTAATATTCCATGCCTCTTCTTTATTCTTATTCCAATACTTTAAGAAAATGGGGATAAAAGCCGAAGACAAAGCGCCTAAAATTAATGTATTGAAAATTAAATCAGGCAACCTAAATGCTGCGTAATAAGCGTCCAAAACTTCACCAGCGCCAAAAGTGCTACTTAACAACCTGTCTCTAAGAAGACCTAATAAACGACTCAAAATAGAAAAAAGAGCAATAATCATTGCTCCGCCAGCAATAGTTTTTTGTAATTTAGAAATTTTCGCCATCATAAACTATTTTCTTCTAACCGTTTTTGGACAAAATTTTTGATATCTTTTTTAAATTGCTTTTTACTAAATTTTTCAGCATGTTCACGAATTTTTTTAGGATTAATTTTATTTAAATCAAGCTTAAGCACTGCATTAGCCAAATCTTCCACTGTCTGATTCTCAAAAAATTTACCAGTCAAACCATCAACTACTGTTTCTAAAGCTCCCCCCTTCTTATAAGCAATAACTGGTCGCCCTGAGGCCATAGCCTCAATTGGAGTAATGCCAAAATCTTCTTCTTGGGGATGAATAAAAGCCTTGCAATGAGATAAATATTTAGCTTTTTCTTTATCAGAGACAAAGCCCAAAAATTCAATATTAGGACCTGCTATTTTCTTCAAAAGTTTGCCTTCACCCGTTCCGATAACTTTTAATGGCATCTTTAGTCTATTAAAGGCCTCAATAGCTAAGTCCACTCTCTTGTAGGGACGAAAACGAGAAATAATTAGATAATAATCTTTAATTTTATTAGAAATACTAAAGTTTGAAATATCTACTGGTGGATAAATAACAGCACTATCCCTTTTGTAATAATGCTTAATTCTCTGAGCTATAAAATTAGAATTAGCAATCAAGTAATCAGGTCTTTGAGCCGCAATTTGGTCCCAAATACGTAAACGTGTTAAAATTGGAGCTAAAAATTTACTAACTAACTTCTCTCCACCCCTTAAAGAATCAATGTATTCGTAAGCATCAGACCAAAGATAGCGAGTAGGAGTGTGTAGGTAAGAAATATGCATGGTGCCAGGCTTAGTTAAGACTCCCTTGCTATAAGCCGAGCAATCAGAAATAACTAAATCAAACTCACTAAGATTAAAACGTTCAATAGCGCTTGGCATAAGTGGTAAATACCAACGATATTTTTTGACACCAAATGGAAGATTCTGAATAGGTGAAACGTTGATGCGACAATCGTTAAACTTGCCCTTCATCTTTTTAGGATCATAGAATAAAGTAAAAATCGGGGCTTGTGGCCAGATTTCATGAAAAGCTTCTAAAACTTTTTCTCCTCCCCCATACTGCGTTAAAAAATCGTGCACTAAAGCAACGCGCATAAATGTTGGTTAATTAGTTAATTGGTTGATTAGCCAATTGGGATAAAGTATTTAATTAACTATAATAAATCCTGATTACCTAGCCCACGAGCACCCAACTATTTCCTTTTAAATAAAAGAAACTGACTAGCGATAGCGATTGAGGACCAAGTACCAGTGATAACGCCAATCATCATAGCTAAAATAAAGCTTTGTGTTGCTGCTCCACCAAACAAATAAATCGCTAAAAGCACAAAAAGAGTAGTCAAAGATGTATTTAATGATCTAGTCACAGTCTCGTTAAGGCTTAAATTAATCGTACCGATCATATCTTTAGATCGATGAAGTAAAAAATTCTCTCGGATGCGGTCGTAGATAACAATAGTATCGTTCACCGAATACCCTAAGACCGTTAAAATAGCTGTTACAAAATAAACATTAATTTCTATTCCCTTGAAATGGCCCAAAATAGCAAAAAATCCCAATAAAATTAAAACATCATGAGCTAATGCGATAGTTGCCCCAAATCCATACCTCCAAGATTCACCCTCTTTTAAAACATGAGATAATTTTCTAAAAGCCCAGGTAACATATAGAACAATAGCAATTAGAGATAAAACAATAGCATATATAGCTTTACGTGAAGCTTCCCTCCCAATAATTGGACCAACTGATTCGTATCTCTCTTCCTCAACGTCTCCTAGACTATCCAAAACCTGTTGATGGAGTTCCTCGCTAATTTTGGAGAACCTTAAAATTACAGACTTCGCGCCAGTAGACTGAATATGAATTTCTCCTAAATCTAAAGAATTTAATTGATTAATAATCTCGGAGCTATCAGGCCTTGACTCTGGATACGCAACTTGTAACATTGACCCACCTTTAAAGTCAATTCCCAACTTTAATCCGAAAACAAACAAAGCTAAAATTGATATTGTTAATAAAATACCTGATATAAGTAAAAATTTTTTCCCGTGTGAAACAAAGTCAAACATAAAGGGTTGATTGTTAATTGTTAATTGTTACCTGCCGGCAGACAGGTCTGTGAACGTCCATAATTGTTTATTTAGTAGTAATTCTTAAAAATGTTCTAGTAACAACAATAGCTGTTAACATACTCAAAAGAACTCCTAATCCTAAAGTAAAACCAAATCCTCTAACCAATCCTGATCCAAACTGATAAAGAATAAAACAAACAATGATGGTAGTTATATTTCCATCTCTAATAGCAGTCCATGCATGCCTAAAGCCATCATCAATAGCAACAGGTAATACTTTCCCCAAACGCCTTTCATCTTTAATACGTTCAAATATTAAAATATTAGCATCAACTGCCATCCCTAAGGAAATAATAAAACCAGCCACGCCCGCTAAGGTTAGTGTAACTGGTATTAATTTATACAAAGCCAAAACTATTAAAGCATAAACTGACAAAGCCACTATTGCTATAACTCCTCTCCATTTATAGAAACCAATCATAAAGATGGCTACCAATAAAAATCCCAAAAGTCCTGCGATAATGCTCTTCTCTACTGACGTCTTGCCTAAGCTAGGGCCAATATTCTGTTGTCCAATCAATTTAATAGGCACAGGTAATGCTCCAGCCGACAAACGACGTGCCAATTCTTTAGCCTCAGCCAATTTAAAGCTACCGCTGATAACTGCCTGTCCACTAGTTATTTTTTCTCGTACAATAGGAATACTTAAAGGATAATTATCTAAAAATATAGCTACAGGCTTATTTATATTACGACCAGTAATTTCTCCAAAAAGCTTTGCTCCTTCTTTGTTGAATTCTAAAGAAACTTCTGGCTCTCCTGTTCGCGAATCAAAGGTGACTGAAGCTCTCTGAAGTTGTTTGCCGGTTAACCCTGTATATTGCCATTGTCCATTTTGTTTAATCATTTCCTCAGACTGAGTGATAATTAAAATATGACTAGCCATAACTTCTGTGACTTTCCCCTGGTCATCTTTTTTTTCGTCTGTTTTTTTAATAATATGGTAACCAATGCTTGTGGTTACTAATTCCGGCGTAATTTGACCTACTGATAAATCTTCAAAAACCACTTTTTCAAACTCAGGGATCATCGTCCCTCTTGAGAACCATCCTAAATTTCCACCATCAGGGCTAGAATTTGGGTCTTCCGAATACTCTTGAGCTAAAAGTGAAAAATCAGCATCTTTAGCTAAGGCCTTTTCTAGAATGTCTTGTGCTCTTTTTTTCGCTTCCGAATTATATTCCGCAATCGCATCTTTTTCTGATTGACTTAGTTCGTGAGGAGGAGCTTGTTCTTTAAATTCCAATATTGGAGTTTCTCCAATCATATTCACCGCAGAATGAACGTCCTCAATTCCGGGCAATTCAATAATTAGATTCCATTCGTCTTCTAGTTTAGCAGTTTGAACTGTTGGTTCAGTAACACCAAAAATATTTACCCTACGTTCAATAACATTACGAGCACCCTCCACTGCAGAAACCTTTTCTTTTAACGGAATATCGCTAGTATCTGTTCTATATATTAACTGGGTGCCTCCTTGCAAGTCCAAACCCAAATGAACTTTGTGCTTAGAGAACCATTGATGGCCAGGAACCCAATCTGGGACCTGAGGAATATCAACTAATAAGGCTAAAAGAGTAAATACTATAACTAGAACAAAAGTAAGCCAGACTTTATTACGATTCATATCAATAAAAAAATTTAATATTTAAAAATTATTTTAATATTTTAACAAATAAAAAAAATAAGGCAAGTATTTTCGACAGTGTTTGCGCGATATATTTTGCAAAAAATAAACAAATAGTTCCCATTCGTTTATAAAAATATGTAGCGCCAAAAAATGAAAAATCGCTATAGTCTTTTTAGACTATAGCGATGTTTACTAAGATTGTTGTCGATGCATCCTCTCTTTTTTAACCCATACAGACTTTCCCGCTGGGTCTAAAACAGTAAGACTGTTATTCAAAAATTCAGAAAGATACATTCGCCAACCAATATGATAACATAAACCAAGTCTTCGAATTTTACGAAAACCATTATAACGTAAAATCCTTTTTAACCTGAGAGTATGCGTCCAATGAGAGACAATGATGATTTCAGTTTCCTTAATTCCAACACTATTTTGTTTCAAAACTTTAATCATCATTTCTATATTCTGCCATGAATCAAGAGATTCTTTCTCTGTCCAGATTTTTTCAGAAGGAATGTCGTAGCAGGAAACCAAATAATTTTTCATTAGTTCTGACGCAGGCTTTGTCTGCAAATTCGCTGGCAAAAATATTCCTCCCATACAAAAAATGATGTCCGCTTCTTCTCTTTCAAACAACTTAGCACCTTCGTCACAACGAATCTTAGTGTCAACTGGTGTCAAATTATTTTGTTTCACTATCCATGTCCCGTTGGACGAGACATCGTAACCTATTCTACAAGACGGTATGGCAACGATTTTCATTTTTCCTCCTTGTCAAAGATTTTTTAGAATAAAATAATAAGTAACTAACTTTATTTTATCCTTATAATAAGTAAAGCAAATTTAAGTGCATTTGTCAAGAAAAATAACTGACTCACGAGTCAGTCAGAGGTCAGTCAGAACAAATAAAAAAAATAAGGCAAGATTAAAAGTTTAGGAGCTCG
>CAZTWG010000036.1:0-6615 GCA_964617525.1 uncultured Gammaproteobacteria bacterium | reverse complement strand
GCTTCGCAGAACCTTGGAATAAGAACCTGCTTCGCAGAACCTTGGAATAAGAACCCTTCACTTCGTTCAGGAACCTTGAAATTAAAAATTTTAAGAACCTGCTTCGCAGAACCTTGTTATTAAATATTATTTTATATAAATTAAGGTTATTTAATTATAGCAGATTACTCAATATAAGAAAAGTTGACAATTCTAGGCTCCCTGCTATTATTTCAATATGATAAACTATATTATTTTAGGAATTGTCCAGGGAATTTTTGAGTGGTTACCAATTTCAAGTGAAGGCATAACCTCTTTATTAAGTAATTTTTTAATCAAGGATTTCCACCCAATTGACCTTGCTCTTTTTTTGCATCTTGGCACATTGTTGGCTGCTATAATTTATTTTAGGAAAGATTTGATAGAAATTTTAAAATTTAAAAATAAAGAATTACTTCGTTTTTTAATAATTTCTACTATTATATCACTTGCGATTAGCTACCCTCTTTATAAGGTAATAAAAAGTTTTGTTTTTGGCAATGGATTGCTTCTTTTGATGGGGTTTGGGCTTTTAGGCACTGCTTATGCCTATAAAAGAAAATCAAAGTTTAATATAAAATCGTCTAATTTGGCTTTAATTGTCGGATCTTTGCAAGGCTTAGCTGTTATTCCGGGATTATCCCGTTCTGGGTCCACTATTTTCGGGCTTTCTTTAAGCAAAACTAAACCTGAAGAAATATTAAAAATTTCGTATTTAATGTCTATTCCTGTTGTTTTAGCCTCAAGCTTATACCTTTTTTTGCAAGAACCAACGTTAATGTCTGAATCTTGGCCTGCATTAGTTTCTAGTTTTCTAATAGGAATTCTAACTTTACATTTTTTAATTAATTGGGCAAAGAAAATAAACTTTTTTAAATTTGCATTAATCTTTAGTTTTATTTGTTTTCTAGGCGCCATAATCGGATTTATATTCTAAAAAATAATAGTTGACCACTGGGGTCAGCTAATTTAAAATATTATAAAAATATAAAAAAAGGGGCACATTGCATGCCCCAATATTAACAAAAGTTAACACCTTCTCCGACAAGAAAGAACTTGTCGGATTTTTTTTCTAAAAGGAAAGAAGTATTCTTTGTAATGTAATTTGCTCTTGTGGCAAAAAAACCAAAATTTCCCTTTGTGTTTTCTTGTAAAAAACATTCAGCACCTCCTTTTTTAGATAGTTTTAAATATCGTTACTATTTAAAATAACAAAAAAGAGAATTTTGTCAATGTTCTATATCAATCCTTTGGCTCTTTTCGCATTTTCGTTTTTGCTTAAATATTCTTTTCTTAATCTAATATTTTTAGGCGTAATTTCTAAAAACTCATCTTCTTTCATAATTTCTAAACCTCTCTCTAGAGTAATTTCTGCAGGAGGAGACAATACTATAGAATCATCAGACCCAGAAGCTCTAATATTTGTTAAATTTTTCCCTTTAATTGGATTTACCCACATATCATTTCCTTTCGATACATTCCCTATAACCATCCCACTATAGACAGCAGTATTCGGGTGAATATAAATTTTACCTCGTTCCTCTAATTTCCATAATGCGTAAGCTAAAGCTTTCCCATTTTCCATAGACACCATAGAGCCAAGTTCATGTTTATCTATATCTCCTGCATAATCTTTAAATCCAATAACACGACTAGTAAAAATGCCTTCACCCCTCGTATCAATGACAAAATTTCCTTTATATCCTAAAATACCGCGAGTTGGTATTTCAAAAATTAATCTTTGATAGTTCCGTTCTGGCCTCATATCAACTATCTTTCCTTTTCTTTTGGATAATTTCTCAATTACCATACCAGCCATTTCTTTCGGTACATCTATAGTTACTTCTTCATATGGCTCTTGTTTCACTCCATTATTATCTTTAATAATTACCTTAGGCTGAGAAACCTGTATTTCAAAATCTTCTCTCCTCATATTTTCTAAAAGAATAGCAATATGTAGCTCTCCCCTACCATAGACCTTATAGCGTCCATTTGTTGCGCTGAAATCAATTTTTAGCCCAACATTAACCTCTAATTCTTTTTTTAGCCTCTCTTGCAGTTTGCTATTTGTAACATACTTGCCGTCTTTGCCGGCGAGAGGAGAATTATTTACCATAAAATCAAGCGAAATTGTTGGTTCGTCAATTTTAATAGCTGGCAACATTTCTTGTTCTTTGTTCTCACAAATTGTTTCTCCAATGTCTATATCTGGGATACCTGCTATCATCACAATATCACCAGCAACGGCTTCGTCAACTTCTTTTCTTTCTAACCCATGGAAAGTGTATAAATTAGTTATTTTGCCTGTCCTATATTTATCTTCCCCCTCTTTAACAACCACAGTCATACCTTTTTTTATTTTGCCTTGATATATTCTACAAATGGCCATTCTTCCTACATAATTATCATAAGCTAAATTAAAAGACTGCATTCTTAGAGGTTCTTTGTTCATTTCGTCGCTTGAGGCTGGAGTTACTTTCTCTAGAACTAAATCAAGAAGTGGAGATAAATCTTTATTCTCGTCCTCTAATTCTTTTTTTGCGATACCATCTTTGGCTATAGCATAAATTATTTCAAAATCAAGTTGTTCATTGCTTGCCCCTAAGTCCATAAATAACTCAAGTACCATATCATGAACTTCTTCTGCTCTTGCCGCTGGTTTATCTATCTTATTAATTACTACTATTGGCTTTAAATTAAGCTCAAGCGATTTTTTTAATACAAATTTTGTTTGAGGCATAGGTCCTTCCTGAGCATCTACTAAAAGCAGAACAGAATCAATAGACCTTAAAATTCTTTCCACTTCTGAGCTAAAATCAGCATGACCAGGAGTATCGACAATATTTATTTTTGTATCTTTATAAATCAAAGAAGTATTTTTTGAATAAATTGTAATTCCTCTTTCTTTTTCTAATGCATTTGAATCCATACTAACGCCCTCTCCAGCCATTTTTGTTTGACGCATTAGAGCATCAGTTAAGGCTGTTTTCCCGTGGTCTACATGGGCGATAATTGCAATATTTCTTATTTCCATATTGTTTGTTGTTAATTTAAAACAGAAACCATCTCACAAATCGAGATGATTCTGTATGTTTTTTGCAATCTTTAAAATAATTACTAATCTTTATTTTTTCTTTTTTGTTTTTGTTTTCTTGGAAACAACAACTTTCTTCTCTTTTGCTTTACTTATTTTTTTGGGTTTAACAGCTTTTTCTTTCTTAATCACTTTTTTCTTCTCTTTTTTTTCCACAGAAGCAACTGGAGTTAATAATTTTAAAATTTTATCAAGTTTAGCTTCTATTATTTCAAGTTGCTTTGTTGATTGACTAGAGCCTTTGCTTCTACTAACCTTACCAAAACATTCACTACAAAGAACAGGTTTATTTCCTGTAGGCTTGAAAGGCACTTCACAGTCTTTCCCACATTCAGCACAAACAGCTTTATACATTTTTTTGTCGCCAAAGCTAGACCTTCTTGAATCTCTCCCGCCACCAAATCTTCTTTCTTGATTATTCCCATCTTTTCTAAAACATTCACTACAAAGAACAGGTTTATTTCCTGTAGGCTTGAAAGGCACTTCACAGTCTTTCCCACATTCAGCACAAACAGCTTTATACATTTTTTTGTCGCCAAAGCTAGACCTTCTTGAATCTCTCCCGCCACCAAATCTATTATTTCGTCTAAAATTTTCCATATTTTATAATTGTAACTATATTTAAATAAAATGATTAATCTTTGTTAGTTTATCAAGCTTTTCAAAAAAGTCAATACATAGACAGAAAAATATTAAACATATCTACCCATGTCTAATTCTTTATCAAATTTAATATTCTTTACAAAATTAGGCATATGACTAATGAGGATAACCGCTCCCTCATATTTGTTTATAGCTTTAGCTATGACTGGGATGTGACGAAAGTTTATATGATTAGTCGGTTCGTCAAGAACTAATAAACCTGGTTTCATTAATACTAATCGCGCAAAAGACAATAAACCCTTTTGACCTTCTGATAAGTGAGAAACTTTAAGCCCCATTAATTCACCTGTAATTAAAAATCTTGCAGCAATAGCTCGCATTTCTTGAATATCTGTTCCCTTGGTTAGCGCGCTTTTCAAAGAATCAAAAACTGTTTGCTCGTAATCAAGAGTAGTAAAATCTTGACTATAATAACCAACTCGTGTGCCCTCTAGAATAACTGCTCTTTTATCAGACTCGTCCATAAGAGACTTCAATAAAGTGCTTTTTCCTATGCCATTTGGTCCCAAAATTAGAAGTCTGTCATTTTGTCTTAATATGACGTCAACCTCTTTATTTATTATATCATGATTTTTAATTATCTTTATTGATTTAATGGTCACCAAATCACCAACTATTCCCTGAGAAGGAATGGTAAAATCTTTAATAATTTTATCTTCACGCCGAACCTCTACTTTATTTTCTTCTAGGGCACCAATTTCTTCCCTTAGCTTGCTTGCGAGTTTTCGCATCTTACCACCTTTGTTGGCAAAAAAGTTTACCTTTTCCTTGTTATCTAATATTTCTTTCTCTAGTTGAGCATTTTTCTTTATTTCTCTCTCAATTCTACTTTGTATCTCTTGTACTACAGAATAATAGTCACCTACATAAATTTCTGTTTTTTTAGTAAAAACATCTAGGTAGATTACTCCTTCTGTAAAACAATTCAAAAAATCAGCATCATGAGAAATAACTATTACCGTCTTGCTATACATAATTAAGAATCTCAATAAATGATCAATGCCATCTTTGTCTAAATTATTTGTTGGCTCATCTAAAAGCAAAATATCAGGATTTTGGATAAGGGCAAAAGCCAATAAGATTCTTGCTTGTTGTCCGCCAGACAAGTCCCCTACCTTTCTGTCAATCGGTACGACTAAGTTAACAGCATCCATTACCTTACTAATCTCACTCCTTATACCACCAGGAACAGTTTCATATGCTTTTGAAAAATACTCTTCAATGGTTAAGCTTAAATCTTGTTTATCAACCACTTGTAATGCTGTAGCAATGGTTGCGTCATTGGTAACAAAAACATTACCTTTTGTAGGTTTTAGTTCTCCTTTTATTAATTTGAATATTGTACTTTTACCGGAACCATTTTGTCCCATTAAAGTTAATTTTGCGCCTTTACGCACACTAAAATATGCTTCCTTAAGCACTGGTTTTTTTGCCACATATTCAAATGTTACGTCATCAATTTTTAAAATTACTTCTTCTGCCATAATATTTCTTTAATCTATCTATATTAATAACGAGTCCCTTAAGAGAGATTCGTTATATAAATAATAATCTCATAAATTTGAATTATTGTCAATAAAAAAATAGATAAAACATTAAATATGCCTTACCTATTTTAATTTTGAGTCTTTTTATTAAAAAGAAATCTTTTTTATTTTACTTCTTCTAAAATAATTTTATCTTTGAATCCGCCTCGTTTCTCTGCTTTCTCTTTTCGAATCCGTTCCAATTCATTTTTATCAATTTTATATAAATCACACAATGTATAAACTACTTCAAGAATATCAGCAAGTTCCTCTTTATTTAAATCTTCTAAAAACTCATTAACTTCTTCTTGTAATTTTGCTTTCAATTTTTCTGCATATTCATCATCTGAAGCAATGTGTGTAACCGAAACCTGTCCATTATCTTTAATAATTTGAGGAATTTTGTCTCTGACTAGTTTATTGTATTTCATAATAATATTATAAAAAATTAATAGAGTTAAACCTTAATGTCTTTGAAAAATTTAATTATAAGGTTCTGCGAACACAGTAATTTGGATACCGAGTGTCCAAACTTTTTGCGAAAATCGTGCTATTTTTAAAAAATCAGTCTACAACCCACAACCAACACAAGTTTCAGAATGCCAATTAAATAGGACAGTCCCTTTTTTTCCAATTCAATTTTTAGTTAGAATAAATTCTATACTCTAATAAATGCTGTTTTATTCCACTCATATTCTCTTTGTCATACTCTCTTGATATTTTCCCTCCCAAAAACTCTGGGATCCTTCTACTCGCATAATTTATATCAACAACGGGATAAAGAATATACTCATAATCAAGATTGTTGTCAGCCCATTCTTTAAAAGCAATCATAGCCTCCTTTCCATAGGCATTCCCCTGCGCAGACTTTTTAATCCAAATTCCTAATTCTGGAGTTTTGGTGTTGATATTATGTATACCAGCGCTACCTAAATATTCTTTTGTTTTTTTATTAAGCACAACTACTTCAAAATTACTACCTTCTTTATTTTCTTTCATGGAAATTTCAATAAATTTAATGGTTTCCTCAATCTTGTCAGCTGATTTTGGAAACATATAAATAGTAATTTCTGGAGTAAATTCTTTAAATATTTCCTCTTTATAATCCAATGTTATTGGTTGCAATAAAAGATTTTTGGTTTTAATTGTTATATTTGATGTATCCATAATTTGGTCAATTTAAAGACAAAATCAATATTGACAATTCTTGGAATATCCACTAAACTGCCTAAGGGCAGTTTAGTGGATATTCCGATAAACTAACCTGTGGATAAGTTTATTGTCAAATATTAAAAATAGATTATAATAGTTATG
>CAZTWG010000035.1:0-6751 GCA_964617525.1 uncultured Gammaproteobacteria bacterium | reverse complement strand
TGTCATAACAAATATATATGCCAAGGGTTAAAAGAGGAAAAAATCATCTAAAGAAAAGAAGAAAACTGTTGAAAGCAGTTAAAGGTTATCGTGGAGGACGAAAAAGTAAAATAAAGCTAGCAAGAACAGCTGTAAAGAAAGCTGGCGTTTATGCTTACCGTGATCGTAGGAACAAAAAAAGAACAATGAGAAGACTCTGGCAAATTAAAATTAACGCTGGTTGCAGAGAAAATGAATTAACATACTCTAAATTTATTGGAGGATTGAAGAAAAATAAGATTGAATTAGACCGCAAAATCTTAGCTGAATTGGCAGAACATTATCCTGAAATCTTCGTTAAAGTTATTGAAATGGTTCAATAAATCCGCTAAGGTATTAAGCTTCTCGAAAACATATACGGTTCGGTGGTGTAGTTGGTTAACACACGGCCCTGTCACGGCTGAGATCGCGGGTTCGAGTCCCGTCCGGACCGCCATCCTTCGCTTCTCGCTTACACTTGAAGCTTCCGGAAGGCAAGTCACTTAATACAAAAACCGCCCTCAAGCGGTTCTTTTTTTGTTTTCTCTTAATAAAAAATTATGGTACCCCTGACAGGAATCGAACCTGCGTCTTATCCTCCGCAAGGATACACTCTATCCGTTGAGCTACAGGGGCTTTACGCTGTGTGACTAAAACAAAATCTTAAATTTTTAACCAACGATTCAAACGATCCATTAATGTTTCATTTTCTCTATCTAAATCCTCTTCTAAATATTCTTTTAATATTTTTCTAATCTTTAAGGGGTCTTCGCCTTCTAAGGGAATGGACAAATCAGTTAAAAACGTATTTTTTAAATCAATATAAAGTCTTGTCACTTGCGGAGGTTGATATACTAAATGAAAATTTTTAATATCAGACCAACGATAAAATTTGTTTTCACCAATTTTAATGCCATATTCAAAAATATCAAAAGAAACCTTAATAGAAGAACGACGACCAGAAGAAAAAATAATGACCGCAAATATAATTAGAAAAATCACAAAAAGGAAATTCCCAGTTCTAAAAGAATAAATAATAACTAAGAGAAAAATTGAAGAGATTAATAAATACCAATTGAAAGTTCTGTCATAATTAGCGTATTCTGGGAAAGTCCAACCTAGAAGAAACTTCCCGTAGACAGAATCTTCAGTTTGTTTTGTTTTAGAGCGAGTCATAAAATATTTTTAACTAGAAATTAACAAGGTTTAAAGACTCAAAATGATTAGTCCAAAATTGAGCTGTTTCTTCTTCCCCTTTTTCTTGAAGAATGGATATCATTTGTTCGCAGAAATAACCAAGAATAGATGGATATGGCGATGGAAAAGCTTTAACTATAAGATAAATGGATTTTCGACAATAGTCAAGTGCTTTATCTAATTCTCCTTGCCTTTGATAGACTTTAATTAAATTCGCATAAGCTAAAGCCATTTCCTCTGTAACATCTTGCAAATGCTCTGAGTTTAAGTGAGGATGAGAAAGACTAGGATAAAGCGATAATGCTTTATTTGCCATTTCTATTGCGCCCTCGTTGTCTTCTCGTGCAATTTTTAATTCAGCCCACTTGTTATAAATTAAAGCTGTTTGAGGAGTAAAGTCTGATACTTTTTGAAAAAATTTCTCTGCTTCATTAAAATCAGCATCTCTCTGGGTTAAGTCAGCTTTAATTGTCATAAGCCAAGGTAGCCAAATTAAAGATTCAATCGGTCTTATTTTTTCTGGGATTACTTTTATATTATGGATACCCATATTTATCCATTTTAATTTCTGTCGCTGGCTAACTCGAGACAAACGTGCTGCTTGATATAAAGTCAAAGCAAATTCCTGACGAAAATAAGGGTCTGATTGACTATAATATATAGCTTTTTTATGTTGAGAAATACTTTCAGTCCAGTTGCCATTTGCTTTAGCCTTGTTAGCTTCTGACAAAAAAGAACTAGACAGAAATAATCTAAAATTGAAAAAATAAATGGAAATAATTGTTAAAAACAAAAAAAGAATAATCAATAAACTCCTGAGAGGAGTCAAACTTACGCTGTTATCTTGTCCGTCATTCCCTGGGACAGTAGAAGAGGCGCGAGACAAAACAATAATTAATACCAGAAAAAGCCAAAAATAAAGAAGGGTAGACATAACATGAAAAGAGAATAAAATTGAAACCAAATAACCGAATAAACCAGTCATTAAACTTAAAACTATTATTTGAGACTCTGATTTTTTCGATTTTTTTGAAAAATAGTTCCAACCATTAATAAAAACATACCCAACTAATAATAAATAGCTAATTAAACCCAAAACTCCTGCTGACAATAAGACGTCTAAAATATCATTATGCGCATAATCAAGGTAAATATTTGGTTTTTCATAAATAGCAAATTCTGGTTGATAATATTTAGGAAAATTAAAACGTTGGGTAGCTATTCCATAACCCAAAATTGGTTTTTGTTTAATTAAGTCCAAACTAGCTCGCCAATGCATCAAACGATATTGTCCTGCCTCTTGTAGATTAGTGAAACTTTGAATCCGCTCAAAAAATGGCAAAGAAATTTGCGATTCGTTAGATTCTTGGATGTTAGTTTGATTGATAAAGAGAAGAAAAAGGATAAAAATAAAACAAAAAATGGAGATAATTACTATTTTTTTGTTTTTCCCCCAAAACCACGCGGAAAACAAAAACCCCAAGGAAGCAATTAAGCCAACCATTGCTCCACGAGATTTAGTTAAAAACAAAACATATAATAAAATTAAAAAGAAAGAAAAGGATAATACTCTGATTTTAAGATTGCGGCGATATAAAAAAATTAATGGGATGGGCAAAACCAACAATAACCACGAACCTAAAAAATTAGGCTGACCAATAGTAGAGAAAATTCTACCAGAAGTAAAAGGGTCGTAGGTCCAATTAAAAATATCTAGACCTTGTGATTGTATTAATCCATAAAAAACAACCAAAATTGATGACAATATAATACTAATCAAGATACGATAAATTTGTTTTTTATTTTTAAGATTTAAAAATAAAACTAATGAAAAAATAAAGAAATGTAACCAAGCTAAATAACCCATCCTCCTTTCCCAAGACCCCCAAAAACTAAACCATTTGACCTGAGAAAAAATCGTAGAGATTCCTAAAACAAAAATAAAAAGAAAAGCAGGCCAAAAACTCTTAATTTTTGCCCATTTATTTCTGTTTTTAGGGGAAATAATAAACCTAACTATACAAAAAAATAATAATATCTCAGTTAAAATTTGGAAAAGAGTATTTTTAGGGATTTCAAAAATATTATGACATTGACGAAACAAAAAAACAGGAATAAAAAAAATAATCGCAAGCCAAAAAGCCTCTAGAGCGATATCTATTATTTTAATTATTTTATTTTCTGTTGGCATATTAGATAATTTTCAAAAAATATCTCTTTCCCTTTTGAATTATATCGCCATTTTTAATGATTCTATCAATTGAGGTGACAATCTTCTCGTTGACCTTAACCCCCTTTTGTTTTATTAAGCGTCGCGCCTCACCTTTACTCTGGGCCAAACCAGACTTAACGAGAACATCTAATATATTTTTATTCGCTAACTTTTGCTCTAAGATTTTATTCGGAGTTTCTTTTTTTTGAAAAATTAAGCTAAAATTTTCTTCAGCTCTTTTGGCATTAGCCTTCCCCCAATAAATAATAGTAATTTCTTTAGCTAATTTCATTTTAATATCGCGAGGATTAACTACATTGGCCTTTAACTGCTCTATATATCCCGCAATCTCTTTAATCGGGACTCTAGTACAATGCTCAAAATAACTTATTATGAGCTCGTCTGGAATGCTCATTACCTTGCCAAACATATCATCCGCTTTATCAAAAATATTTATAGTATTCCCCCAGCTTGAACTCATCTTTCGTCCATCTCGACCCAAAATAAGATTCATCATTAGAATGTCCTGCGGCTGTTGTTTGTAATATAATTGCAATGTGCGTCCAGCTAAAAAATTAAATCTCTGGTCAGTGCCACCTATTTCCAAATCTGCTTTCACAACAACGCTATCATAACCCTGCATTAAAGGATACAGTAACTCTCTCAATGAAACCCTTTTGCCAAGCTTCATTCTTTTCCTTATATTATCTCTATTAATAAATTCTGCCAAAGAAAATTGATTTGCCTGATGTCCAATTTCACTATATCCTATTTTCTTTAGCCATTTAGAATTAAAATATATTTCTGTTTTTTTAAGATCTAGTATTCTACCGACCTGTTTAATGTATGTTTTGACATTTCTCTTAATTTCTTCTTCCGAAAGCATTGGCCGTTCACTATCTTTGTCAGAAGTATCTCCAATTTCTCCAGTAAAATCACCAATTATAAACACGATTTTGTGTCCCATGTCTTGAAAGTCTTTTAATTTTAAAAGAATAACAGCTCTGCCAATATGAATATTTGGACTAGTAGGGTCAACGCCTAATTTTATTCTTAACTTTTCTCCCGACAACAAACGCTTTCGCAAATGATCAAGGCCAATCACTTCGTTAACCCCTCTGGTCAATAATTCTTCTACTTGTTGTTTTTTAACTTTAATTTTCATATTTAAAGAATAAATAAAAATAAAACACTTAATGTGGCGTCCTGCTAAGCGGGACTATTGGCCACGCTATAATTATATCCCGCCATCCTTCGCTAGAGCTACAGAGGATATACTTCGCACTATAAAGTAATTAAATAATAAAAAATGGCTTTACTGTCTGAAGCTTCCAAGCGCGAGCGAGAAATGAAGGGTGGCGGAGAGGATGGGATTCGAACCCATGGTACCTTCTCGGGTACAGCAGTTTTCAAGACTGCCCGATTCAACCGCTCTCGCACCTCTCCTTATATAGCACATGGCGGAGAGAGAGGGATTCGAACCCTCGAGGCCTGTTAAGACCTAACACCTTAGCAGGGTGCCCCATTCGGCCGCTCTGGCATCTCTCCATTCTTAAAATTTAATATCCCTAGTATACCCTCAAATTGCCAAAAAGTCAAATTATGATAGAATCATACTATGAACGAAGTGAACAGCAAGGTTCTAGTAAAACTAGATTCTTGCACTACAAACAATCTTGAAATGCCTGTTTCAAAATTAAATAGGGTTGGCAAAATAACCGCAAATCAATTAAAAAAAATAGGCATCATAACTGTTAAAGATCTATTAACACATTATCCTTTTCGCTATGAAGATTATAGCCAGACATTAACTATTGAAGAATTTAAAACTCAGAAAACAGGCACTATTAAAGTGAAAGTTAATTTAATTGCTAATCGTCGTTCTTTACGAAAAAAAATGATAGTAACTGAGGCAATTGTCTCTGACAAAACAGGGTCTTTGCAGGTCGTTTGGTTTAACCGAGGATTCCTGACTAAAACCATAAAACCTGGACAAAAAATATACTTAGCTGGGAAAATTGACAATGCTAATCACGGATTACAATTGATAAATCCATCTTACGAAATTTGTACCAGCCAAAAACCAATACATACTGGAGGGTTAATACCAATCTATCCAACCACTACTCGTTTAACCCAAAAACAAATCCGTTTTTTGATAAACCAAGCCTTAAAAATCAGCAATAATATGAAAGATTGGCTCCCAGTATCTATCAAAAATCAACATAAGCTAATCAACCTACCCTTTGCCCTTGAGCAAATACATTTCCCTGAAAATCAAAGAATGCTAGAACAAGCTAAACAACGCTTAAAATTTAATGAATTATTTTTACTCCAATTAAGAAATCGAATTATTCGAGAGAGTAGAAAAAAAGAAAAAGCTCCCTCAATCAAATTTAAGCTAAAAGAAACAAAAAGATTTGTTAAAAATTTATCTTTTAAATTAACAGACGGACAAAGAAGAGCCTCTTGGGAGATTATTAATGATTTGGAGAGTGGCAATAAAATGAATCGTTTGTTAGAGGGAGATGTGGGTAGCGGGAAAACAATAGTAGCTATTATATCTTGTTTAAACGTTGTTCTAAATAACTATCAAGTCGCCTACATGGTTCCTACTGAGATTTTAGCTAAACAGCAGTTTCAAAATATTTCCACCTTATTGCAAAAATTTCAGATTAAAATTGGGCTTCTCACTAGAACGAGCAGTCTAGTCTATAGCCCTAAATTAAGAAAAAACGAAAAAACAACAAAACAAAATCTGTTTAAAAAAATATCTAGCGGAGAAATAAATATTATTATTGGCACACACAGTCTTATAGAACCAAAAAGAAAAATTTCAGCTTCAAAAATAAAATTCAAAAACCTCGGACTAACGATTGTCGATGAACAACACCGCTTTGGAGTTAAACAGCGCTATAATCTATCTAAACTACAAAATGAGAACAAACTCTCTGCTCATTTTTTATCTTTAACTGCTACTCCTATCCCTCGTTCTATTGCTTTAACTTTATATGGTGACCTTGATTTATCTATCATTGAAAAAATGCCTCCTGGACGAAAAAAAATCATAACTGAAATTGTTGAATCCGAACAAAAAATAAATACTTATCAATTTGTTCGAAAAGAAATTAAAAATGGAAGGCAAGCTTTTATCATCTGTCCGCTAATTAACCCTTCTACTTCACTAATCTACGACTATAACAAAATCAACAAATTAGAAACAAAATCTGTTAAAGAAGAATATCAAAAATTATCTAAAGATATTTTCCCTAACCTAAAAATTGATTTTATCCACGGAAAATTAAAGAAGGAAGAAAAAGAAAA
>CAZTWG010000034.1:0-6915 GCA_964617525.1 uncultured Gammaproteobacteria bacterium | reverse complement strand
GCACGAATAATACCGCTTTTTAGCCAGCGTTTAATGGTGCTTTTACTGATTCTTAGTATATCCATTGTTTCTCCAGTGGTATATATTTTTTCTGGTTCTATTTTATTCATACCTTAATTTTACAACCCTTGTTTAAGGTGTCAATAGGTATCAAAAAGTCTTAGGAGTAGAATCCTTTAATTTTTTTATATTAACTTTTTGAAATTAATCTGAGGGTATGGTATAATTATATTTTAGTTACTATAATCTAAGTATTTATTTTTAAAAAAAGTTATATGATAAATAAAAAATTAGAGAGTATATTAATCCAATTACCAGAAGTTCAGGCAGGAAAAGGAGTGTTGCAAAACGAGTTTCATGATTTTGATGTATATAATCATTCGCTTAATTGCGCTGATTGTTTAAAAAAGATGAAACCTTGTCCTGACATAAACATGATAGTTGCTGGTTATCTGCATGATATAGGTAAGCCTGTTATATATAAGTTAAAAAAACAAGGAAAGGCTATTAAAAAAAATCATGGAGAAATTGGCGAGGAAATGGTTGAAAAAATGGATGTTTTGTTATTTGAAAAATACGGATTAGATCAAAAAAAGATTGCTAGATTAGTTGGTGCACACTGTTTGCCAATAAATAATATAATAAAAATGAGAAAAGCATTAAATTATAATCAATTTGTTGAATTGTATAATAAATTTTTAGATAAATTAAACCAGACGGGTTTGGACAAAAAAGATATAATGACTCTTTTTTTTGCAGACTCTTTGTCAAAGAAGAAGAAAAAAGATATTTATTTTAAGGAATCTAATTTGGTGATAAACGCTGTTTTAAATAATAATATTGGACTAGAGAAAATATATTCTTTACAGAAAAAAATACATGAAGCTGAGAAATAATATTTATTTTAGAATTATCTAAAAAATGTTTTATATTAGACTTTCTATGCAATTTGATTCTTGACAAAGTGGTTAAATTTGGTATTATTTCAAATAAATAGTTAGTTCTTTTTCTAAATATATAGTTATGGGTTTATGGGTAAAAAAGAATTATCGGTGGGGTTAATAAAAGATGACTCTGAAAAATATGATAGATATAATTGGCACGATGAATATGCTAAACATTTTTTAGCTCTTGGGGATAAAGTCGATTTTTTGGATTTCGAAAAAAGTAATTGGATGGATCAAATTCTTCAAAAAGATTTTGATATTTTTCTTTGGAGGGCATGTCATCGACCAGACCTTAGGGATGATGCTAAGGGTAAGATATATTTTATAGACAAGATATTAAATAAAAGAATATTCCCGAATTGGAATATGTATTATCCTTATGACAATAAAATTGTACAGTTATTTCTTATGGATAAATTCAAGATTCCTCATCCAAAAACTTTTTATTCTCGAGACAAAGCAGAAATAGAAAAATTTATTAAAAATTCAAAGTATCCAATTATTTCTAAATCTTCTGACGGAGCATGCGGAGATAATGTTCGTAAATATGATGACCCCGCAAGCCTTACTAAACATATTGAACAAATTTTTAGCGAAGAAGGTCTACCTACTTATTTTCCATGGGTTAGGCAGAAAGGTTATGTTTATCTGCAAGAGTTTTTGCCAGTACAAAAAGATTTAAGAATTATTGTTATTGGAGACAAGGTTGAATTAAGTTTTTGGAGGAAAAATGAAAATAGTTGGATTAAGAATGTATCTAATGGTGGCAAAATATACACAAACCCAGTCCCTGAAAATATTTTAAATGAAGCTGTTTCTGTAAACAAGAAGTTAAATTTACATTGGTGTGCTTTTGATATAATTGTTACTAACGATAAATTTTATTTTCTAGAGTTTAGCTCTATCTTTGGTTTTTCCAGAAAAACCAACTATTACGAGAAAGCGTTCGGTAGCCCGAATGCTTTTGTTTTAGAAAAACAAGTTAAATATCTTCATAATTTATTTATATGAGAAAAATAAGATATGGTGTAATTGGATTTGGTAATGCTGGGAAGGTGCATAGTAAAGTTTTGGATGGTATTAAAAATGTTGATTTCGTTTCTGTTTGTGATATTAGTCCTAAGGAAAGGTCTCTTGCTAAAAGCATGTATGCGGTTAGTGTTTATAGAGATTTTAAAACAATGATTAAAAAGGAAAATCTTGATGGAATAAGCATTTGTTTGCCTCATTATTTGCATTTTCCGGTATCTATGTTTTGTATGAATAACAATGTCAATGTTTTGTGCGAGAAGCCGATTGCTACTAAAATTGCTGATGCAGAGAAAATGATTAAATGTTCCCATAAAAATAATATTTTATTTGGAACTATTTTTCAACATCGTTTTGAACCAATTAATGTTGTTATCAAAAAGGAGATTGAAGATGGAAAATTAGGAAGTTTAATTTCTACAAGCGTTAATGTTAAGTGGAAAAAAACAAAGGATTATTATCTTAATTGGCAGGGAGATAAGATTAAAGCTGGCGCAGGTGTGTTGATTAACCAAGCGATACATTTTATAGACTTGGCGCAATGGTTTAATGGTGGCGTAAAGTCAGTTATAGGGAACATTAAAACTGACAGAAAGTATATTACAGTTGAGGATAATGCTATTGTTAATGTTTTTTATAATAATAATTCTTTTGGTGTGTTTGATTGCTCTACGTCAAGCAATCCGTTTTTTGGGAGTACGATTGAAATTATTGGGTCTATAAATTCAATTAAAATGCATGATGGTCGCATCATTTTTTGGGGAGGAAAGACAGATGCGGAGATAGTAAAGATTAATAATAAGATAAAAAAGATGGACAAGGAAACTTGGGGTAAAAAATATTTTGGGTATGGTCATATTTTTCAAATAAAAAATTTTATTGAATCGATAAAATTTAACAAAGTTGTTAGCGTTAGTGGAGAAGATGGGAAAGAAACATTAAAAATAATATTAGCTATAATTAAATCTTCAAAGACTAAAAAAAGAGTAATTGTATGAAAATTTTGATTTTTTCTTTAGGTCCAATATTTAAAGATTCTGTTCACGGTGGCTCTCAAAAAATTCTTAGAGAAATCGCAATACATTTAGGGCATAAGGGTCATGTTGTTGATGTGCTTTGTACAAAAAGAAAAGATAATAATGAAACTTTCTCTCTTGCTAAAAATGTATATGTTCATCCAACGCTTAGGTTTAAGGAGACCTTTCCTGAACCATATAGAACTCCTCCTTATAATCTTTCCAATGTGATTTCAGTTTTAAGTAATGAAATTAGAAAGCATGATGTTTTTTATGTGCATGATTCTGGGCTTGATTTTGCTTTTTTAACAAAAGATATTCCAACGGTGTATTCATTAAGAGATTTTATATATCCAGAAAGTATTCTTGGTGGATTAAATTTTTCCAGAGATGTAATGATTATAAATTCAGAATATACATATCTTTCTTACCTTTCTTTAATTAAAACTTATCGTAAAAATCCGGAACAAAAGATTTTTTTGATTAACAATGGGATAAATGTTAACCATTTTAAACGTAAAAATTCGGATAGCCTTAGAAAAAGAATTGGTTTGTCAAAAGATGACTTAGTTATAATTTATCCTCATAGGCCAGAGGTGTCAAAGGGGATTTTTGAGGTGCTAAAAGTTTTAGATATTTTAGTAAACGAGAAGGGGCTTCAAAATGTAAAATTACTTATTCCTCGATATATAGATTTAAAAATTTCTAATAGTCTAGAAAAAGTTTATAAAAATATTAGAGATGAAGCACATAAATTAAATATTTCCAACAATATAATTTTTCATGAATGGGTTGGATATAATGATCTACCCGAATATTATTCTTTGGGTGATTTAAGTTTAAGTATAGGAAATTTTGTGGAATGCTTCCCAAATGTTTCTTTAGAGTCTATTGCATGTGGTACCCCATCTATATCCGCTAGAGTAGCTACACATAGATATGTTCTACCAGAAAATATTGAAAGAAAAGTTGATTTTGGAGACATTAAAGAATGCGCTAATATGGCTTTCAAATATTTAAACTCCAATAATGAAGACTTAGTTAAGAAAGGGAAAGAATACATCATTAAACATTTCGCATTTAGTAAGATGTTAGATAGGTATGAGGATGTTATTACTGGTTGTTCAAAAAGCGAGGAACTTAAACAAATAAATATTTCTCAAAATAGCAAGGGCTATAAGATAGCTCCATGGTGTTACCTCTCAGAGAAATTTGGTTTTTATAATGACTATAACTATAGCTATGATAAGGACAAAGATTTTATCAATCTAATAAAAACAAAAAAGATAATTAAAGAAGATGATAATAATAGGAATATTATTGTTGAACATTTTGAAAAGGGTGATTTAGTCTTAATATAAATAAAATAATGGATTATTGTGAAAAAGTTACAGCAGTTCTCATAAATTACAATGGATTTAGAAACAAAATAAAGGGAAAGGGGAGATTGCAAGTAACATTAGAAAGTTTAATGGATACAGTTTTATCTTTTAGCAAAATTAAGTTTTTGCTAATTGATAATGAATCGTCTGATGGTTCAAGAATTTTTTTGCATAATTTTCCCATTGGAGAAAAAATGGATTTTAAAAGATTACACAAGGGTAATGGATGGATGCCTACCACTCAGAATAATTGTTCTAATATTTATAGAATATCTCAATTGGTTAAAACTCCCTATTTGTGGTTTATAGAAAATGATTCTTATTTTTTTAATAAAAATAATTTTTTAAAAAAGGCTGTTGAAGTATTGGACGAGAGAGAAGATTTATCTATTATTCATCTTAGAAGATTTACTCCTTTATGTTGCAAGGAAAGGCCGGGAGCTCCTCAAAATCATTGTCGAGTTGAGTCAATAGAAAGATTAAAAAATGGACAAAAGTTTTATATATTAGAGAAAGCAAAATCAGATTGTGTTTGGGTGGATGTTGGGGATGCTATACCTAATAATTTTATTCCAGCCAAAAAATATAATTTTATTAATTTATGTATAGGAGACAGGCCAGGGAATATAAGAAAAACAAAAAATGGTTGGCAAAGATATATAAAAGATTATTGGAACACATATACTAACCATGGTTATGTGGTGAGAACGAAAGATTTAAAATTTGTTATGGAAAAATACAGACCTCAATCTGAGAGAGAAATTGCAATGGGTTTTAAAAAACATTTTATTGCAGCTCGAATGCAAGAAGATGCTTTTGTCTGTTTTGGGTGGAAAAATAGGGTTAATCCTACGGAATCTGAAATTTTGCAGACTTTTGATTGGGTTAAAAAACATAATTATAGCTCAGTATTAGATTATGGTAGCTGTAAGGGAAATTCATTAGTAATTGATGGTTAAACTTATATATGAGTTTTGAGAAATTTAAGAATTTAACAAATAATCTAGAAATATCTAAAAATGATATTAATTGCGTTGTTGATGCCATCAAAAACGAAGATATCTCATGGCCTAATGGATATACTAAAAAATTAGAAAATGCTGTTGCTAATTTTTTGGGTTGTAAGTATGTTTTGGCACATTGTAACGGCACTTCAGCTTTATATTCTGCGATAAGTTCTTTACCCTTAAAGAAAAACGATGAAATTATTTGCCCTTCGTATACCTGGTGGTCGTCAGCAGCTCCTATTGTGAATTTGGGTTTTAAGCTAATTTTTTGTGAAGTTAATAAAGACTTGACTATAGACTTTTTAGATATTAAGAAAAAAATAAGTAAAAAGACAAGAGCGATTATTGTCCCTCATTTATGGGGTAATATGTGCAATGTTCTGGAACTTAAAAAAGTGTTAAAAAAATGTTCTTCTGAAAAAATTTTTATTATTGAGGATGCCTCTCACGTTTTTGGAGGAAGATATAAAAATAAGTTTTTAGGAACTTTTGGCGATATAGGTGTTTTCAGTATGCAAAAAAATAAGTTTTTAACAGCAGGAGAAGGAGGTTTATTGGTTACTAATAATAGAAAATTGTTTTTAAGGTCTTTGTTCTTGGGCCATTATGAAAGAATAAGAAAGTGTGTCCCTTCGGGGGATAATATTAGAAAATTTATTAACACTGGTGGTGGTTATAAATTTAGAATTCATCCACTAGCTTCTGCATTTGCATTTTCTCAACTCCAAAGAATAAAAGATAAACAATTGTCTCAAAATAAGTTAATGGGTTATATTAAAAAAAAGCTTGCTAATTTTCCACACTTGCGTGTTTGTGGGAATAATCCTACGGGATATATTCCTGGGGGTATGTACGGTCTAAGGATTTTTTTAGATTGCAAATTTACGGAAAAGCAATTGAAGTATTTGTCAAAAAATTTTAATATCTCTAAAGAATACTTACCTCTTTTGCACTTAGAACCTCTTTTTTCTAAAGCCAAATTTATTGGCAAAGGTGCTTTACCTAATACGGAAAAATTTTATTTGAATTTATATTCTTTCCCAGTCTTTTATAGGGGTAGCATAAAGTCTATAGATGAATATCTCTCAAAATTAAAGTTGTTTTTAAGTAAATAGAATTTTGTATTTTTTTGGTTTTGTAAAATAAAATAGGGACCCACTATGGTCCGTATTATTTGTTTTATTATTATTTTATTTGTTTCGTTCTATGAGGTCTATAATGAATTTTGCGAAAGGGATAATTTCTCCTTTGGTTTGTGCCTGCTCCAGCGTTTCAAAATATTTATCGCGATGGTCGTTGCGAATTGTTGTCTACTTATACCCTGAACAGAGTAAAATATAATTCATTAGAAATCGTGCTGTTCTGCCGTTGTCTTAAATGAAAGGATGAATTTTTCCCAGAACAAATAAATATTCCAGGGCTTCATAATGATTTTTTGCTTCAATGTGATCTTTGAGTGGTTTTCCATTAACTGTAATGCCTCCATTAATTACTAAAAATGTTTCTTTAAGAAGTTAAGCTGTTTCCTTTAATT
>CAZTWG010000033.1:0-7091 GCA_964617525.1 uncultured Gammaproteobacteria bacterium | reverse complement strand
GAATAAAGGGTAAAAAATAATTCTATAATATTTTTTTTTTGATTTAAAAATCATTCTGAAACTTTAATATTTTTTTGACCATCAACTTCTTCTGCTTTGGGTAAAATTATCTTTAAGATGCCATTTTTAAAATTAGCTTTAACTTCGTTAGGCTTAATAGGGCAGGGCAAAATCAATGTTCTGGAAAACTTTCCCCAAAAACATTCTTGATAATAATAATTCAAATTTTCTTTCTCTTCTCTAATTTTAGATCTAGAGCCACGAATAACAACTAAGTCTGTTTCCGTAATGATATCTATATCTTTAGCCTGTACGCCCGCAATCATTGATTCTATGACCAAGGAATCACCATCCTCATAGATGTCAATAGACAATTGACCTTGGCTTTCTTCCGGTAGCCAATCCTCAAGAATCTCTTTTTCTTTTTTGTGTGGCTTTTTTATTTTTTTAATCTTAGCTTCTTCGGCACTAGTAATAACGCTAACCTCTTCTCCCTCTCTGCTAAGAAACTCTTGATTTAATCCTGATATTTTACTCCAAAAACTCATAAGATAAATATTAATTTCTAATGTCTAATAAAAATCTTAATTTCTAATTTCTAAAAATTTTTGACATTTGCATTAGTTATTTTGTTAGGAATTAGGTATTAGGAATTAGGAATTCGTCGTCTGACATTTGATACTAATCTTTTTATAACTCGCAATTACCCGATTACCTGTCACTTGCCTTCATTGTCGTTATATTTACTCCTCCATGAAAATGACGGGAATAGGAATAAAACTGAGAAACAGGATTGCCAGAAGAATCAAAGATATTAATTTGAGGTTCTCTAGAGCCATTAGGAGCTACAATAATTTCTACTTTATTATCTTGGTCAAAATCAACAGTTGCTATATTAGAACCATAGTAAAAATCCTTAGAATAAGCTAGGAATTGTAAACGCAATAGAAGCAATTTAGAGTCAAAAACTCTAACATAGGAAGACGCCTTAGAAGCAACGCTAACTAAAATTTCATTTTGACCGTCTCCATCCACATCTCCTACGGCCACATTAACCCCACCTAAAAACTTCTTATTGAAAGCAAAAAAATGAAACTTAAGATTACCTTGACCATCAAAAACACGAACATGTGGCCCTCCACCTGGGCCAGCGCCAGTGACGATTTCATCTACACCATCTCCATCTATATCTCCTATAGCAATATTAACCTTACCTTTGAAATTTTTATTATAAGCAAAAAAATCAG
This sequence comes from uncultured Gammaproteobacteria bacterium, assembly GCA_964617525.1. Taxonomy (GTDB): domain Bacteria; phylum Patescibacteriota; class Patescibacteriia; order UBA2591; family UBA6264; genus JAIPGN01. Next base: position 5,844 of record CAZTWG010000033.1, on the reverse strand, counting down.
CTTTTAAGTTCCCATTAATGTCAAAAACTTTAATACGAGAATCACCATTAGGTCCAGGAGCAGTAATAATTTCGTCTAGACCATCTCCATTTATATCTCCTACAGCCACACTGACTCCACCACGAAAATTTTCATCGTAAGCAAAAAACCCACCCTCGGGATAACCATTTATATTAAAAATACGAACATGCGGTCCTCCACCTGGGCCAGCGCCAGTGACGATTTCATCTTGACCGTCTCCACTAACATCCCCAGCTGCAACTCGGACTCCACCACGAAAATTTTCATCGTAAGCAAAAAACCCACCCAAAGGCAATCCAGCTGAATCAAAAATACGAACATGCGGTCCTCCACCTGGGCCAGCGCCAGTGACAATATAATGAGATTGGTGTAATGTTCCTAACTGGCTATAGGCATAACTAATAGTAGCATAAGCATTTACCCTCCCCTTACCTAATTGTCCCTCTAGTCCTGGATTAAAACCATCAATATTATCAGCTTGATTTAAAATAAAATCTTGAACTTGTTTCTGACTAAAAAAGGGATTTACAGACCAAGTTAATGCAGCTAAACCTGAAACTATCGGTGCGGCGATTGAGGTTCCTGACCAATAACCACCATAATATTCTCTATAATCACTATAATTCGGATTATATGCCAATGCTCCGTAGATTCTAGTTCCTGGCGCAGAGACATCAACACATGCACTGCCAAAATCTGAAAAAAGTGCTTTTTGGTCGGTATCATCTACTGCAGCTACTCCAATTATAAAGTTATCATCATCATCATCATCTAAACAAATGGGATAATTCGGGCTTTCATTAAGATTTACGGGCTGATTTACAGTTTCATTCCCAGCAGCTGCTACTACAATCACTCCGTTTCTCCATGCTTCTTTTAATGCCTCTGCTAGAAAAAAACTCTTGCTAGTGCCTACAAAACTTAAATTTATAATTTTAGCTCCATTATCAATAGCATAACGAACAGCGCGAATAACATGTTCTACGCTTCCCGTACCTTTACTATTTAAAACCCTAAGAGGCATAATTTTACTTCCCCAAGCTAAACCAGTAATACCTTCGTTATTATTTCCAACTGCCGAAGCAATCCCAGCTACTAAAGTCCCATGATGAATTCCGCTTTCGTTATAGTCCTCGTCAAACTTAGGCTTAGGATCAAGAGTGTTTCTTACAAAATCCCAACCGTGCAAATCATCTATATAACCATTATTATCGTTATCTATCCCATCTCCCTTAATCTCATTTTTATTTAACCATATATTTTCTTTTAAATCTGGGTGGTCAATGTCAACTCCTGTGTCCAAAATAGCAATGACAATATCTTGATTCCCGCCTCTAGTAAAATCCCATGCTTGAGGAGCTTTAATTTTGCTCAAATACCATTGTTGACTATAGAATGAATCTGTAGGGACGAAAACAGCTTGAAAGGAATAATTTGGCTCTACATAATCCACTAAAGGTAAAGAAAAAAGCGTTTTTCTTATTATTTTAGAAAAGAAAGGATTAACTGGAATTTTGTGGATACCCTGCCTGTTTTTAAATCTAATTAAAAGTTCATTATACCCTGAATTAGAAATGTTAAGCGGAATAAATGCGAACAAAGTAAGTAAAAAAATACTCAACGAAGAAATAATTAAAATTTTCTTTTTATTCAAAAACATCATAATGGTCATAAACGTCATTCGTTAAGGAGAAGCATAGTCGCGACTAGCGAGACGTAGCAACAGGGAACGCCTGACGTCAACATTAATTGCTTTCCTTTCTCCTCGGACTGTCTCCGCTAAACTAAAGTAAAAGACCCAACCTTATCTTCACTCTCCTTAAATCTCATTAACCTAACTCCTTGAGTAGCCCTAGCTAATTTAGGAACACTGGATATAGGTAAACGAATAGTTTGTCCAGATTGAGAGATTAACAATAAATCAGTAAATTTTGTTTTTTCGGAAATAAGTCTTGAACTAATAATTTTTCCCGTCTTCTTATTTATTTTCGCTGTTTTAAGCCCAGAGCCTCCACGTCCCTGAACATGATAATTATCAATAATTGTTGTTTTCCCAAAACCATTCTCGGTAACAATTAGTAGCCTAGAACTTTTTTCTTCTGATTTAACAATAACTTCAACGCCAACTACCAAATCATCACCTTTTAATCTAATTCCTCGCACGCCAGACGCTGTTCTTCCCATAGGTCTTAAGTCCTTCTCTTTGAATCTGATAGCTTGCCCTTTTTCTGAAACAAGAATTATTTCATCTTCTCCAGAAGTAGGTTTAGTCCAGGTTAAAATATCATCATCTCTTAGCTTCAGGGCTATTAAACCTGAACGACGAACGTTTTCAAAAGAACTAATTCCCACTTTTTTAATAACACCTTTTTTTGTTGCAAAGAATAAATATTTATAATTCTTAAGGTCTGACACCGGCAAGACAGTTGATATTTTTTCATTTTCTTGAACCTCTAAAAAATTAACTATTGCTTTTCCTTTGGCAGTTCTTGATACCTGGGGAACATCATATGCCTTAAGCTTAAAGACTCTTCCTTTTGTAGTAAAAAACAAAACATCAGTATGAGTCATGGTAGTTATTAACTGCTCAACAGAATCTTCGTCCTTTACCGAAAAACCAACCACTCCTTTTCCTCCACGATTTTGGGTTTTAAAATCTTCTGGGGCCACTCTTTTGATATACCCATCTTGAGTAATCATCAATACTGTCGCTTCGTTAGGGATTAAATCTTCTTCTTTAAACTTTTCAATACCACGACGGATAACTTTAGTACGTCGTTCGTCTCCATGCGTTTCTTTCACCTCTCTTACTTCTTTTTTGATAATATCCAAAATCATTTTTGGTTCAGATAAAATTTCTTCCAGCTCCTTAGAAAACTTCATTTTTTCATCTAATTCATTTTTATTTTTCTGTCTTTCTAGATGAGCTAATTGATGAAGCCTAATCTCCAAAATAGCTTGGGCTTGAATACTAGTCAACTTAAATTTCTTTATTAATCCCTTTTTAGCCTGTTCTTTATTTTCAGATTTTTTAATTAATTCAATAACTTGATTAATATTATCAATAGCTATTTGCAAACCCTCTAAAATATGAATTCTTTCTTGAGTCTTGGTCAAATTATATTGAGTGCGTCTCCTGACAACAATCTGCCTATGTTTAATATATTCTTCTAAAATTCTCTTTAAACCTAAAATCTTAGGTTGGACTTTATCTACCAAACAGACCATATTAACATGAAAAGTTTGCTGACAATCAGTCAATTTAAAAAGGCGATTTAATACTTTTTGAGGAAACGCTCCTTTCTTCAGCTCAATAACAATACGAACTCCGTGTTTATCTGATTCGTCGCGAATGTCTTTTATATTCTGTAACCTTTTACTCTTAACCAATTCTGCCATTTTTTGCAAAAGAGAGGCTTTGTTAACCTGATAAGGCAATTCATTGATAATAATTTGGAAAAATCCTAATTTTTTTTCAACAATTTCTGTTTTAGCACGCATAACAATTGGGCCCTTTCCCGAAGCATAGACTTGTTTAATTTGATTATCATCAAATATAAAACCGCCCGTTGGAAAATCAGGGCCTTTAATAAATTGAAGTAATTCTTCAATATCACAGTCTGGATTATCTATCTTATAAATCGTTGCATCACAAACTTCTGTTAAATTATGAGGAGGGATGTTAGTGGCCATACCAACAGCAATCCCCATTGAACCATTAATAAGTAAATTAGGAATTTTGGCTGGTAAAACTGATGGCTCCTTAGTTGTACCATCATAATTAGGAACAAAATCGACTGTATCTTGATCAATGTCAACTAACATTTCAGAAGTAATTTTTGCCATCCTGCTTTCTGTGTATCTGTGAGCAGCAGCTTTGTCTCCATCGATACTTCCAAAATTTCCTTGTCCGTCCACTAAAGGATATCTCAAAGAAAAATCTTGCGCCAACCTAACCATAGAATCATAAATCGCCTGGTCGCCATGCGGATGAAAGCTTCCAAGCACACGACCAACCACTGTAGCTGATTTTCTGTGTTTGGAGTTGTGTCTTAGTCCCATGTCATGCATAGCATAAAGAATACGACGATGAACTGGTTTTAATCCATCTCTTACATCTGGTAAAGCACGAGCGACTATAACACTCATAGCATAATCTATATATGAAGATTTAACTTCTTCTTCTAAATCCACAGGCTCTACGCCTCTTTCATTATTTTCTTCAATACTTCCCTCAACAATATCTTTTTTTTCTTTTTTCATTTTTTATTTATTTATTTTTTATTTTCTCTTTTGAAATCCCTATTGATGAGCGGAACGCGTTCCGCTGGGATCAGCATTAATATAAAATCAATTACTTTCCAACACTACAACTTTAGTTTCCCCCTGACTTAACAAATCTTTCTTTTTTATAGATAATTTAGATAAAGTTTCAATAGGTTTAACCCCCATTTCTTTTAAAAACTTTTCCAAAGAATCTGGAGTAAAATTAAGTCCGGGAATGTTATAACAACAAGGGATGACAATCTGTGGTTCAATAGAATTAATTAATTCCACTGCTTTCTCAGCACTAAGAGTATCTTTCCCTCCTATTGGAACAAACAAAACATCAACTCCATCTAATTTGTCTAGTTCTTCTCCAGAGGGTAAATACTTAAGCTGACCCAAAATCCCGCACCTAATGTCATTCATAGTAACTTGATAAACGACCGACTTTGCCTGACCATCTTTTTTCACTGGCACTCCATAAACAAAAATTTTGTTCACTTCATACTCTCCTGGGCCAGAAATCAAAAAACTATTATCTTTTTCTAAAACTTTTTTGTCTATAGATTCTCCTATATTAGTTAAAATAAAAACATTCGCCTTGAAATTAGGGCCCTTGAGCCCTGCCTTACGCGGTTCAGATGGATTAACTAATACAGTTTGTTCATTATCTTGCAGTTTAAAACATGACTGCCCATACCAAGTTATATGCATAATATAAATAAATTAATTGTTAATTGTTAATTATTTTCTAAGTCCCCAGTGGTGAGCGGAACGCGCTCCTCTGGGGTCGGCATTAAATATTCCAATAACTCACCGTCCCTTATCATACAACAACTTCACCTCTGCCGCTGATAATGCCCGATTGTAAATTTTGACGTTAGATACCTGACCGGGGGCTCTATATCCATTATAATTAGCAGATATCCGACCGAAAGAAATGCCACTTACTAAAGAAGGTGTAATTGAATAATACCTATTTTGTGTTAAGGCCTCATCTATTGCATTTACCCATATTTGTAATTTAGTATCGTTAAAATCGCCAACACCATTTTTAACCCAAACAACATGGACCCACTCATTTAGTGGGTATATTTCATCTGTTAAATATGTTGTTCTGCCCCAGAGATCAATTGCTATTCTATTTGTTGTCGGGGTATACCCACATATTCCATTCTGATAAGAACCACCACCCAAACCCCAATACCCACCACCACTAAAATCGGCAGTACGTTTTATCCACATTGATATTGAAAATATAGGATCAGAACCAATATTAAAAGCTGTATTTCCGACATAATCACTAGTTCCGTTGAATGAGGTATAATCATCCCCAACTGTAGCCCCATAATTCTGCCCATCATTCCCATAAGGAGTTGTATCCGCCATTATTTCTGAACCAACAATATCATCCTTTTTTGTATATGCTTTAGTTAAAGGCATGTCAAAAACTAATCCTTTATTTAAATTAGTAGTTGACGTCCCGACCGAACTCCCGCTCCTGCCCTTGGCATATAGAGCAGTAATCTCTGGTTCTGACAATGCACGGTCATAAAC
>CAZTWG010000032.1:4351-7095 GCA_964617525.1 uncultured Gammaproteobacteria bacterium | reverse complement strand
CATCCACCATTTGTACATTGGTCATCATCATCACATCCGCAACAAAGTCCGCGCTTAGTGCCAGTACAATCCCCTTGTCCAGCTAAACACTCTAAGTCAGTGTTATTGCAAGAATCTAATACGTCGGGGTCACAACAACACCTGCAATTTGTACATTCACCTTCTATCTCTTCTAAACATTCATATGGATTACTACAATAAGAAAAACCTACATTACAACCATCTCCGCATTCTCCAATGCATAAATTGCCAGGGCCACCACCCGTTGGATCTATATTGAAATTTAATGGATTGCCATAAAGATTACCCTGCCATACTCTTGTATCAAGCGAACCTAACGGCAAATCATAACGAACTTGTGAGGTAATCTCATAATTTTCAACATCCCATCCATTACCAGGGTAAACAATGGCTGGTTGATTACTGTAATAGACAGCATCATTCTCCCCCTGATCCAATAAATTATCATTTGTAGTAAGCCGGGTGGTTGAACCTAAAATACCGTGATTGGGTCTTAAATTACAAATTCCTACATAAGAATCTCCAGAAGAAAAAACATTAGGGACAAGCGAAGAGGTTGAAGTAACGAAAGCGTTACTATATGGAGCTGAAATAAGACTAATTATTCCAAAAGGATTTGTCCCTTCTTCTGGGACTTCTGCAATAATCTGTTCATTTTGCCAAGCCGAGCTTGTGCATTTATCAAATGGAATAGTAGATAATACGTCATTAAATTTTACTTTACTATAAGCTGGGTTGTAATTATTAAACCAACAACCTTGAATTGTAACCCAATCGTTATAACTACCTGATTCCGGGCTAAAACTATTAATCACTGGAGTACAAATACCATAAGTATCATCACAAATACTTCCTTCGCATCGATTAGAATTATCTTTATCTGGGTCATAACAATCTTTATTAGTATCGCAACAATTTACATTCAATTTTTCTTTGGTCCATTTTAAGGAATTGGATTCCTCAACTCTGATCCAGGTTGAACCTCCGTCAATTCCGGTAATCGTATTTTTCCAAGTATTACCAATCCCTATAGTAGCCACACTTGGATTAGAAGAAGACCAATCATATGAATAAGAAGAAGGAGTTAAAGCATTGCAATTACTAGCCGTAGGAGATGCTATAAATACTTGAGTATGAGAGCAACCCGTGATAGTATCATCCTTAGGATTTAAATTTATATTTGCTACTGGACAAACATCAGTATCTCTTGTTTTAAAATGCCAAGTATAGTTCTCCCCCAACTCAACGCCCTCCTTAGATTTAACATTTGATAATATATTAACTGTATACCAGGTTCCAGTTTCAAAAACTGAAGATACAGAAAGCCTGACCATCTTGTTACTAGAATCTAACTCAACCTCAGAAGGATAATAAAGAATTTTACTACAATTATCGACATTATAAACCTCTCCCTTGCCACAATTTTGTATAGTATAATTATTTTTATTTAAAACGCCATCCATACCAGAATCTAGCATATCTTTATTAAATTCAACAATCAAATCAATATCAACGCAGGCGTCTTTAGTATTTTTATATGGACTTGGAGAAGAGTATGCTGGAGGAGGATTACATCCAAATTCCTTAACTTCTGGTCTATCAAATATAATACCGAAAGGAATCGGATTGCTTTTAAGGCCATTGCCATCAACAACTACCACATCTCTATCTCCAACAGTACTAAATGTAGGTACTATGGCGTCCTCAATCAATACTGATGTCCAGTGCTTATAAACCAAATTATTATATTCATCACCCATTTTAACAGTAGGATCAGTAGAGGTAGTATTGCCAAATTTAATACCTTCAATATTAAACTCATCTTTTACGTATCCTTTATTGGGAGCCAACCTCCAAATGCAAGGACCATTTGCCAAGACATTGCTAGTAACCGTAAATTGACTTTCAGAAGAACCCTCCACCTCTTCATCATTATCATAAATAATTTTTATGCCAACGCCTAAAGAATCAGGGATATCATCGGACGAATCGCCGTAAGCCCCTGGGATAATTGTAGTAAGAGAAGTGGGGGTGATACCCTGCGCTATAGCTACAATAGGTCCATCTTCAGGATGATTCGAACTTTGAGTATCGTCAAACCATAATTCACTAACAACAGCATGTCTTTCTCTGGTTCCTGTGAAACAATGACCTGTTATTGTCACACAAGATTGTCTAGGCCCTTGGCTTGGCAAAACTTCATAAACAAGCGGAACGCAAGCACAATTTTGCATATTTGTTACACCAAAGTCCCATTCTTTGCTCAAGGTATTACCATCAATGTCTATTTGTAAATCTGTGCTAACTGTTACAATATACTTCTTGCTTGCTAGCATATCGTCCAAATCTAATTGAAAAATTTTAAACTGATTAGAAACATTTTCATCATCATCATCAATAACTTTTATAGAACCACTACCAATTGTCAAAGTTGCTTCATACGAAGAACCCGAACTAAAGTCTGATGGACGAATAGACCCCTCAAATTCTATATTACCAGTATCACTGTTTTTAACTTCCACGTTAACTTCATTTTCATACATACTAGTGGCAAAACGAACACCAATTAAAGCGTCTGGGCATACATTAATTCCTTCTGGCCACCAATCTAGCACTGCTGGAACACTGTTGTTCGTTTCAAATACCCATGATTGACTGTCGTCCATAGGGTTATCACACATATCCCGAACCCCATCAACCTTAATTTCATACCAAGTAAATGG
>CAZTWG010000032.1:2670-4251 GCA_964617525.1 uncultured Gammaproteobacteria bacterium | reverse complement strand
ATTGGCAACAAAAATCCTAAATCCCTCTGATATCGGAGCAATAATGAGATTATCATTACTATATATATTCTCTGCCGTCACGGCATATTCTTCCAACGATCCATTAGCCGCGCATTTCTCTTTTTGGTAACAACTCGCGAGACCATTTTTATCACAAATAATACTACAATCTGTTTCTGACCCATCATTTTCAGACATTTCAATGCCCAAATCTTCATCGCCAACACATTTCTCTTTGTCGGACCAATAACAATATTCATCACCTTTCAGGTTTAATTGACTCTCGCAAGTTTCTTTATCAGTCCCGTCATATTGCCGGCAAGTCCAGTTTATTTTGCCTAATTGAAAATTATTAATATTAGGGTGCCAAATCTCGTTACCATCGTCATCATATTCAATGGTATAAATATCACTATAATCTATATCTTCATTAAAAACCACATCAATCATTGGCGCACGAGAAACATTTCTATCTGGGTATAATGAGTTATCAACGTCCATTACGGGATAAGCGTGGTCTATATAGGGAGGGGTTTCATCTGATTTATCGTTTGTACTAAATTGCCAATCTACGGTTCCATTACTACTACACTGTCCTAAGGGAGAAAAACCGTTAGAACAACCAACTAAATATTTACTATTATTGTCGCTAATCGTTTTGGGCACTACTAGCTTATAAGTGCTATTTTTTGCCCAAAAATTTTCTGGAGTAAATAATATTGACCTCCCAGCTGATTCAAAACTCCCGGGAACTAAATCATCATTTGCGTCAACAACTTTTAACGTAGAATTGGTAACAGCTACGTTAACAGTATTTTTATTAATAACATGATTAAAAACAGCTCTAATATTACTACATAAATATATTTTTTTATTAATGTCAAAATTAGCTTCTCCACTAGTTAAACGAAATTGCTCTTGAGATAAAGTTGTTGAACAAGTTGTGTCTGGAATAGTACACTGACCATCATCATCGCATCGCAAACTATCACTACAGCACAAACCAGGAGTGCATCCCGTTCCTCCATTTGTAACACCACTAAATTTAGAAACAATAAAGCTAACCATTGCATAAGACAAAATAATAATCAGCAAACCAATAAGGCCTGCTGACAAAAGATCTTTTGCTTTTTTTATTTTCTCGGGATTTCCTCCAGAGGTCATCCATTCTACTCCGGCTATAATTACAATGACTAGGGCTACTAACCCCAAAATGCTTAGAATAATTTTAAAAATTTTCCCTAAAATAGTTGGTAAATTTGCTCCTCCTATTTCCGCATTAGTAGCTAGATTTCCCATCATTCCATTGTCTAAATTTTGAGCTGAAGATGGTATGGGCAAAACAAGAAAAAGAAACAAACAAATAAAAACAATTGGGAAGAGTTTACCTATTTTAGATCGTTGGAAATACATAACTTAATGTTAACAACTATATTATAGTTATATCTTTCTTGTCATTAGCATAGCGAATAACAAGGTTCTGCGAGTGAAACGAGCAGGTTCTTCTTATTAAATTACATTAATATTTATATGATAATATTTAATAACAAGGTTCTGCGAACGCAGTGAGCAGGTTCTTAC
>CAZTWG010000032.1:0-2570 GCA_964617525.1 uncultured Gammaproteobacteria bacterium | reverse complement strand
GAGCAGGTTCTTACTTCATTTTTCCTGTTTTTTTTAAAAAGTTTATTCTTTCGGTTTTTTTATTACGTTCCAATGCGCTTTTTCTTCTTAAATTTTTACTTTTTGGCTTAACGCGAAATCTCGCTTTTTTGGATTGATTGATAATTCCACTTCGTTTTATTTTTTCAGAAAAACGACGTAAGAAAACATTCAACGCCTCTTTTTGTTTTCTTCTAACCTCAATAGCCATAATAGAATCAATTTAATTATTTAATCTTATTCTGTTAATTATTGTATCTAAATCCTCTTGACTGTAAACTTCTATTAAAATCTTAATTTTCTTTCTTGACTGACTAATTTTAACTTTAGCATCTAATGCTCTAGATAATATTTTTTCCTTTTCTTCTAATTCTGGATTAGTTTTGTTCTTCCTCTTTGTTTTTTTTGTATTTATCATTCTTGCGGTCTCTCTAACCGTTAACCCTAATCCTAAAATTCTTTTAAGCAATATTTCCTGTTTAACAGGGTCATTGATTGAACAAAGTGTTTTGGCATGTCCTTCTGTAATTTTTTCTTGTTCTATAGCGTCTTGAATAATTTCGGGCAACCTAAGTAAACGTAAAGAGTTAGCAATTGTAGCTCGAGCTACCCCTAATCTTTTAGAAATATTTTCTTGAGTCAAATTAAATTCATCAATCAATCTTTGATAGGCGCGAGATTTTTCCATTGCGTTTAAATCTTTTCTTTGAATGTTTTCTAATAGAGCGATTTCCAGCTTTTTGTTAAGATTAATCTGCCTAACTAGGGACGGAACTGTTTTTAGTCCTAAAATTTTAGCTGAACGCCAACGTCTTTCTCCTGCTATAATTTCGTATCTTCCATCTCCCTTTTGGATTAAAATTAGTGGTTGAATAATACCATTGGTACGAATAGAATTGATTAAGTCTTCCATGTCTGCACGAGCAAAATTCTTGCGTGGCTGATTAGGACTAGGGTCAATCTGTTCAACTAGAATTTCATTAACATGCTCCCCTGTTTGAGAAAGTGCGTCTAAGGTAACCTTTTTAATTGTTTTTGCTGGTATTAACGATTCTAGCCCTCTACCCAAAGACATATAATATAAATTAATTGTTGATTGTTAATTGTTGATTGTCTTTATTTTAACACAATTCAAAATTTATATCAACGAAAAAACCATGGCTAATCCTAGAACAAGCATTATCAAGCCAGTTGTTAAATGCAGTTTACTTATATTTTTTTCTTTCCAGGAAGAAATATCTGATATCTTACTAAATCTCCAATATACCAAACCTATAATTATAAGCATTGGTGTTATAAAAATTAAATTGTAAAAAATTAACATAGGCAAAATTTTTAAGAATTCTAAAGTAGATAAAATTCCACCTACAATAATATAAGGACCAATAGTGCAGGGCAAAAGGAACAAGGTTACAAAAAGTCCAACACCAAAAGCTCCTTTTGGAGAAGTAATCCCTGAGATAATTCTTTTAACTTTCGGTCTTAAAAATATTGGCATTTCTGTCCCAAGACCGCCTGGTTTATATTTAATAAAATCTCTAATATTTAACATCCCGAGAATAATTGCTATAGACCCTAGAGCCTTATACAACCACAGCCTAATTGAGCTTATACCTTGCACTATTTGAAAAAATTTAACAATAAGCAAGCCATAAATTAAATACATAACAAACACCGCTGACACAAAAGCTAAGCCGGCCAAAATAATATTCTTTCTTTTCTTTGGGTTATATGCCAAAATTGCAGTTAGCATTAAAATTAACACAGCTAAAGCGCAGGGATTTATAGCGTCAACAATCGCTAATGACAAAACTTTTGCGATTGTAAGTTTTGGTTGAGATCCCGCTAACAATTCTCCTTTTTGATCTTCTTCAATATTCAATACAGGATTATTATCCTTTGTTGTGTCTTGATTTTTTTCACCACTTAACACAGAATTACTGCCCTCAAGTTCATTCCATTGGAATATCCAATCTCCTATTTTTAAAGCTTTATTAAATTCAACAGTTCGTCCAGACAAAGCAACCTTCAAAGGAACTATCTTTTCATATTCAACCCCGCTTAAATTCTTCTCTATATTATCTGTTTCTAACAACCTTTTAAACAATTGATCGCTTTCTGTTTTTGACAACGATAATTCATTGGATATTTTATCCTTAATTAAAATTTTTCCTTGTTTCCAAATTTTAGGGAAACCCACTAAATCATTTATATTAGTATCGCAAAAACAAGACATTAATCCGTTTACGCAAGCTAAAGGATTAGTTTGTTTTTCTTCAATAACCTTTCTAATATTTTTTAAAATTGGATTATCGCCAATTAAAGCATCATTTTCCCCAAAAATTAACAAAGGAACTCCTAATCCAGATCCATATTTTTCATTGTATCGATATAGAAGAGAGGCGTTATCTCTATTTTGATAAATCTCATATTCTACCACCACTAAATTAGGATACTCCAACGGTAACTGGGTTAAAACAACGGGGTCAGCTTTAGCGCAATGAGCGCAACCTATGCCAGTAAAATATACGGCACAAAAATCATTGTCCATC
>CAZTWG010000031.1:0-7117 GCA_964617525.1 uncultured Gammaproteobacteria bacterium | reverse complement strand
CTTTGCCAAGTTCTATAGGTATTGATGACAATATTGTTAGTACTAACTTAGATTTTTTACCTTCAAGTAATTTAGCTCTCATTGTTGAAAAATCAAAAACAATACCTACTATTGAAGAATTCCAAATAGCTCCGGACATTTCATCTAGCGCTGATGACGATAACGATGGATTAACTAATGTTGAGGAGACTATATTTAAAACGGAGATTAACAACCCTGATTCTGATGCTGACTCTAAACCTGATGGACAAGAAATTTTGGCGCTAATGGATCCCTTAACGGAAAGCGATAAAATAGCAACTTCGGGAATGATTAATATTTATACTAATTCTACTTTTGCTTATAGCTTTTTTTATCCAGCTTCTTGGCTAGCGCGCGCTATACCAGAAACGGACAATCAAGAAATTTTAGTTATAACTAATACAGGTGAATTTTTTAGCGTCACTGTTGAAAATAATCCAGAAAAATTAAATCCACGAGATTGGTATTTACGTCAATCTCCAGACGTAAATCCTGATTTATTATTTGAGACAATTGTTAACGACCAATCGGCAGTATGGAGTCAAGACCATCTCACAATTTATGTCACCAAGGAAGACAAAGTTTATATTTTGTCGTATATGGTAGGTTCTAGCGAAGAGGCTAATTTCAAAACTACATTTCAAATGTTAATAAATAGCTTTCAATTTATTGTCCAACCGCAAGGAAGAGCTGACGGCACTTTGATTAAATATGCAGACCGACCAGAAATATATCTAATAGAAAATAATCAAAAACGTGCTTTTGAATCTGGAGAAATATTTGAAAAATTAGGGTTTAAATGGGAAAATGTGATCGAAATACCATCAAGCGAGACGTATGTCAGTGGTGCAAATATTACAGGATATTTAGATGGGACTCTAATTAAATATGTGGGGCAACCAGGAATATATTTGATAGAAAATAATCAAAAACGCGCCTTTAAGTCTGCGGAAATATTTGAATCTTTGGGATTTAAGTGGGAAGATGTGATTGAAATTTCCATTGATGAAGTTTATCCCGATGGTCCAATTATTGAAAGTTCAGCACCTGGCATTTAAATAACTTAAAAGAAATTTTCTGCTTTAATTTTATGAGAAAAGTCTTTGTTTTCTTTATTTTTGTTTTATTGTTATATTTATCCATTTTTCTCCTACATGGGGAAAATGTTTTTTTTGTTATATCTGAACCATGGCAAAAATTTCTTTATCGTCAAAAACAAGATTCAGCAAATCAATATGATGCATGCGAAGATTTGAAAATTGAAAATATGAAATTAAAATTTTATAGAAGCCAAAACGAAACACTAAAACAACATCTTGACTTTTTAACAGAATCTAAAGATAAATTCGTTTTAGCTAATATCTTGGGTCGTCGTTATGAATCAGGTTTTAATTGGATTATAATCAATAAAGGGAAAAAAGATGGAATTAGTCCTGGGCTAGCAGTAGTTGACAAAAGGGGGTCGCTAGTAGGCAGTGTTATCACTGCGGAGGATTCAATTTCTTACGTTAGACCCTTGGTAGACCTTCATTCTTTTGTAACTGCCGATATTATTAGTTTTAATGAAGATAATAAATCTGATGTTACGTCTGGAGTTATTCAGGGAGAATATAATTTAATAGTTAAAATGAAGTATGTGCCTTTAGACCAAAAGGTAGAATTAGGTGATATTGTTATTACTTCAGGATTAGAAGAAAGCATTAGGCGTGGAATTATTATTGGTCAAGTTGTAGAGATAAACAAAAAACCAAATGCTATTTTCCAAGAGTTAATTATTAATCTTTTGGCCGAGAAGAATATACGCATTGTTTCAGTTTTGTTACCTGTAAGTTAATTTTTATTTTATGCCTTTTCCAATTAAACTTATTGGTTTATTTTTTCTAATTTTTTTACTCGTAATCATACAAGTATCATGGCCGTTGTTTCCGAACGAATTATCTTTAGTTTTTGTTTTAATTATAACTTTATTCCTTGCTGGGTTTTCTTCTTGGGCTTGGTTAGCCGTAATAATTGGTGGTATTTTTTTAGATTTATATTCCATTTTTCCACCCGGTTTATTTTGCTTAAGTTTAATATGTTCTTTTGCTATTATTAAGAAAATTGCTCACGAGTTTAACGTAACTTCTGTTGCAGGATTTTTTGTTTTGAGTCTATGTAGTGCTCTGATTTATAAAATTAATATCCTATTTTTTTCTTATTTATTTTATTTTTTAAAATTTTCTGAACAATCTATTATTCTAAATAAATTTTATTGGCTTGATTTAGTCTGGTTTATGGTTCTAAATGCTAGTTTTATTTTTGTTATGATTCTCGGAATTAAAATAATCAGAAAGTATGAATAAAGATATTTTGACTGATAGTGACTTTTCGAATATTGACGACTTTATGTTGTCTCCAATAAAGATAAAAAAAATTAAATTTTTTTATTCTTTTATTATTTTTATTATTCTAATGTTGGTTGGACGTTTAGTCTGGTTGCAAATAATAAAAGGAACTGAATATCGTAATGCCTCAGAAGGAAATAGGACGAAGACAGAGTCAATTAAGGCTACTAGGGGACTTATTTATGACGCATTAGGCAGACCTTTGGTAAAAAATGTGGCTCATTTTTCTTTGTTGGTTTCCCCCAAGGATTTCCCACCGAAAAAAGACGGCCAGGATAAGCTTTTTAATGAATTTTTACTGAGAATAGAAAAAATTAAAGGGATAGATGATGAAATAAAAGAAAAAACAAAAAGCATACAGGCTAGGTTAGACACGACATCCTCTCAACCTATTGTTATCTCTAAAAATTTAGATTATCAGACAGCCCTAAAGTTACAGCTTGCCACCAATGACTTACCTGGTTTTTCAGTGAAGATTAGAGCTCAAAGGAACTATTTGTATGGGTCCACCTTAGCACACATTTTGGGTTATGTAGCACCAATCAACGAACAAGAGCTTTCAGAACATCCAAAATATGGCACCATGGATTTAATTGGGCGGACAGGGATAGAATTATATTACGAAAAAGAATTAAAGGGCAAAGATGGGCAAAGAAAAGTGGAGGTTAATGCTCTAGGGCAATCAGAAAAGATAATCAATCAAAGTTTCCCAGAAGACGGTCAAGATATAATATTGACAATTAATTTAGATTTACAGAAATATATACAGAAGGTTTTAAAGAAATATATTAAATTGGCGGATAGTAAAGCAGGGACAATTATTGTTTCTGACCCTAGGAATGGAGAAATCTTAGCAATGATTAGTTATCCAAGTTATGATAATAATATATTCATTCAAGGCAATAATTCTGAATATGAACGATTAAGCCAGGACCCCGACAAACCATTTATATTTCGCGCTTTAGCTGGAGAATATCCTCCTGGGTCAATTATCAAGCCCTTGTTGGCAATAGCTGGATTGTCTGAAGGAATTATTACCTCCGAAACTAATGTTTTTTCCAGCGGTGGCATAAGAATTGGCCAATGGTTTTTTCCCGATTGGAAAGAAGGTGGGCATGGGAACACTAGCGTAGTTAAAGCGTTGTCAGAATCAGTAAATACTTTTTTTTATTATCTTGGTGGAGGA
The DNA here is from genome assembly GCA_964617525.1 of uncultured Gammaproteobacteria bacterium. GTDB lineage: Bacteria > Patescibacteriota > Patescibacteriia > UBA2591 > UBA6264 > JAIPGN01. The sequence goes on along the minus strand of CAZTWG010000031.1, from coordinate 3,526 downwards.
TTTAAGGATTTTGAGGGATTGGGTCACCAAAAAATTAGAGAATATTTATCAGTTTTTGGTTTGACCAAAAAAACAGGGATTGATTTACCTGGAGAAAAAAGAGGTTTTATCGCGACTCCTGAATGGAAAAAGGAATACAAAAATGAGCCTTGGTATATTGGGGATACCTATCACTTGTCTATTGGGCAAGGAGACATTCTGGTCACTCCTATTCAAGTCGCTAGTTATACAATGGCTTTGGCAAATAATGGGACTCTTTTTGTCCCTCACGTAGTGAAATCTTTTCAAAACCCAACTGATGCTACAATCAAAAATAAGTCCTTACAAATTGCTGGAAAAGACTTATTTGATGTAGAATATTTTAAATTAGTTAAAAGGGGAATGAGGGAAGCAGTTACCAAGGGGAGCGCGCGTCGTTTGAATAATTTAGAAGTTAAAGTAGCTGGTAAAACTGGAACTGCTCAGGTTAGCGGGAACAACCCTCCCCACGCATGGTTTATTGGTTTTGCCCCATATGATAACCCAGAAATTGTTTTAACTGTCTTGATAGAAAATGGTGGCGAAGGAAGCTCCATTGCAGTCCCAGCTGCTAAAGAAATTTTTTCTTTTCTATTTACTAAAGACAAATAAAGTGGTAAAATTATAATCAAGAGGTCGATATAGTGTAAGTTAATTAACTTAATTAAAATTTGCAAATATGAAAAATAAATCCACCAAATTAATCCTAGGAATTATTTTTTTACTTGTTGCCGTTATTATCTTGATAGCCAATATTGTTTCTTATTGGATAGCCATAGCTATAGCTGCCATAGGTTTAATTTTAATTATTTCTAATTTTTCTGATAACGTTGAAGGAGAAGCTCCTGTCAGTAAAACTGAAGAACCATCCGTAGCAGAGAAAATTGTTGAACCAGCCGAAACTTCCGCTCCAGCAGAAGAAGAAACTAAAGAAAAAAATTCTGTTTTAAGTGAAGATAAAGAAGAAGTAGAGGAAGAAGTAGTAGCAGCAGAAGAAGAAGAGAAAAAGCTTTAAACAGAATTTACTTCATAACAATACTAAATAGCTGGGGGTAGCCGTTAATAAACTCTTTTCCTGTAATAATATTTTTTCCAGCTAGTTGGACTTCTTTTAGTATTAAAGCATTTTTCCCGCAGGCAACTGCGGGGATTTTGTTTTTTGTAAGAAATATTGCCCCAGGTTGTTTTTTGTTGTTTATTTTTATAACTTCAACTTGTATTATTCTCATTTTTTTTGTCATAAAAGTTGTGTGAGTCCCTGGCCATGGGTAATAAGCTCTTGTCATTCTTTCAATTTCGTAAGCTGGCCTAGTCCAATCAATTCTTCCATCCTCTTTATTGATTTTTTTAACAAAAGTTATTTGTTTATGATTTTGATTTATAGTTTTTATTTCTTTTTTTAAAAATTTTGGAAGAGTGTCAATTAATAGATTAGCACTTAAAGTAGCTAGTTTCGTACTCAATTCAGGACAAACTATGTTTTCTATTTTTTCTCTAAGTTCTTTTTGCTCTATAATTGGTCCATGGTCCATTTTCTTATCCATCAATATTAAGGTAGTGCCAGTTTTTTTATCTCCATTAAGAATGGTTTGTTGGATGGGGGATGCTCCGCGATATTTCGGTAGTAAAGAAGGGTGGATATTAATAGATCCTTCTTGCGGTATGTTTAAAATCTTTGTAGGTAAAATTAAACCATAAGCGGCTACAATAAATAAATCTGGACTCAACTTGCTCAATTCTTCAACAATTTTAGGGTTATTTCTTAAAAATATTGGTTGAAAAATAGGAATGTTTTCTTTTATAGATAGTTTTTTCGTTTGCGATTGAGTTAGTATCTTTTTTCTACCTTTTAGTTTATCTGGAGCAGTTACTACAGCAATTGGGCAAAATGGACTATTGATTAGTTTATCTAAAATAATAGTACTAAATTCTGGTGTTCCAAAAAAAATAATTTTATATTTCTTGTTTTTCATTTTATTGCTTTTTTATTTTCCATTTAATATCGTTTTCCTTCCCGACAAATTCATGCCAGTCTCCACCTTCGTCAATTAAAAACCATTTCTTTTTAGCTTGGCTCCAAACCATAGGATTTCCCATATAAAAAGGCTTTTTAACAATTTCTTTTGGTTTGAGCCGGTCTAATTCTAGCCATTTTTTAAATACAGTTTCAATCGCATAATCAAGATTTCTTGATTTTGCCCATTCAGAAACCTTATCAATGGCTTGTTGAGCTTTTTTAATTGTTCCAGCAAGCTCTAAAAGCTGTTTAGCTGGACGAGTAAATCTAGAATAAATTATTTTTCTTTTTCTAGCATCATTTTTAATTTTTTCCAAAGATAAACCCTTACTATAGAAATAGTGGTTAACAATTTGTTGGATTTCTGTTTCTTTTCTTTCATTCTTCTTTTTCTCCTTCCTTTTCTCTATCTTTTTACTTTTTATCTTTGTTGTTGTTTTTGGATTAGTAATTGTTTTTTCTTTTTTATGTTTTTTCTTTTTTGTTGTAGCCATATTTATATCTTAACAGTTTTATTTTTTTTATCCAATACCTATTATTTATATATTATGGTTAACTAGATGGGTTAACCATACTGCATAGAGTCAATAATACTAATATTTGTATTTTTTTTGAAAAGTGATAGTATTAAAATATGAATATTATGTTAAAACAAACATTTAAAGACATTAAGTCATTAAAAATTCAGGGAGCTACTGACGTAGCTATTGAAATAATCAAATCTTTGGCAGGTTATAGTAATAGTATTAAAACAAAGGAATTGTCTGTTTTAAAGAAAAAATTTAAAGCAGGCGCTAATTTTTTGTTATCAGCTAGACCAACTGAACCAATGGCTCAAAATGGAGTTAAATTTATTTTATCTCAAATGAATAGTAACAGATTAAAGAACGTGACTCATGCCAAAGATTGTATTAAAAAGGCAAGCAATGATTTTTTGATGACAATGTCAGATGCTAGCGATTTGGTCATCAACCATGGCAAAAAAATAGTTAAAAATAATGACGATATTTTAACACATTGTCATTCTTGGTTGGTAGAACAAATTTTAGTTAAAGCTAAGGAGAATAAAAAAAATTTTAAGGTTTACAACACTGAAACAAGACCACTTTTCCAAGGAAGAATAACCTCTAAAATATTATTAAAGGCAAAGATACCAACAACTATGATTGGTGATTCTTCGGCTGGGTTTTTGATTTCTCACTATTCTGGCAAAAATTTGATGATGGATAAAATTATTTTAGGGGCAGATGCTATTCTTTCAGATGGGTCAGTTATTAATAAAATTGGAAGTTTTGCTATAGGTGTTATAGCCAAAGAAGAAAAAGTTCCTTTATATATTGCTAGCACTTTATTAAAATTTCACAATAAATCTTGGATTAAAATAGAGAAACGCTCTCCAAAAGAATTATGGGAAAACGCGCCTAAAGATTTAAAAATTATTAATTTTGCTTTTGATGTAATACCAGCTAAATATATTACTGGGATTATATG
>CAZTWG010000030.1:5280-7126 GCA_964617525.1 uncultured Gammaproteobacteria bacterium | reverse complement strand
GGCAATTTAAGAGAGTTTTTGATTTTAATCTTTTGAGGAATGTTTCGTCTTTTGGCTATTTTATGCATGTTAGGGATTTTTTCTTTTGGCCGATTTTTTTGATTTGTTCAATTTTTGTTACAAAATTGTTGGGTTGGCGTTATGCGCTTTATGATTTTTTAACCCTATTGGCTATTAGCTGTAAATTTCCAATGATGAGTGCTAATAGGTATTTAATAGTTTTATTTCCTGTCTATATTTTATTAGCAGTTTGGAGCAAAAATCAGGTAGTGCGATTTTTCATTTTTTTCTTTTTTGCTTGTTTATTTTTCTTTTATACAACCCTATTTATTAAAGGTGGTTTTGTTGGTTGAGTATTTTTTAAATGATTGTCCACGGTTATTCGTTGCTTTTATTATTAAAATGTGTTAATATAATTCCATAAGTTCCTAAAAAACGGAACGAACAGAAACATTATGCAATTTTTAGAGCTAAAGAACAATTTAAAAGATTTTATAATCTTTTCTAAAAAGGATATTGAAAAGATAGACCAATCCTTTTATAACCAAAGATTAAGTGAGTGGCAAGACAAGGGTTATATAAAAATGATTAGGCGTGGTTATTATATATTCTCTGATTTAGAATTAAATGAATCAGTATTGTTTTTAATTGCTAATAAAATTTATTCTCCTTCTTATGTTTCATTGGAAATGGCATTTTCTTATTACAATCTAATTCCTGAGTCTGTTTACGGTATAACTTCGGTTACTTCCCAAAAGACCAATAATTTTAAGACGAATCTTGGTGAGTTTATATATTCTCATATTAAGCCAGAGTTAATGTTCGGTTATAGGTTAGTTAAGTATGGTATTTATAATTTTAAGATTGCCGAAATAGAGAAGACCCTACTTGATTATTTTTATTTGAACCCTCAAATTAAAACAAAAGATGATTTTGCTGGTATGCGTTTCAATAGTGAGATATTTAGGGATAATTCCAATAAAGACAAATTATTAAATTATCTAAAAATATTTAATAATAAAAGTTTAAGAAAAAGGTTAGAATCTTTTTTAAAGTATATTGATTATGTTTAATTTAGAGCAAATAGAACAATATTATCCTGAAAATTTACGTATTTTCAAAAAGAATATTTTACGCGAATATCTGCAATACAAAATTTTGGAAATTATTTTTAATTCCAAATTAAGTAATAAGCTATCTTTTTTGGGTGGCACCGCTTTGCGTGTTGTTTATGACAACCGTCGTTTTTCAGAAGATTTAGATTTTGATAATTTTGGATTAACTAAGGAAGACTTTGTCTTTTTAACAGAAGAGATTAAGAATAAGCTTATAAAAGAGGGTTATCAACCAGAAATTCGCAATGTTTTTAAAGGAGCTTTTCGTTGTTATATTAAGGTTCCTCGTATATTATTTAACAACAAAGTGTCTAATCTATCAGAGGAAAAAATTATGATTCAAATTGATACAGTTTCTCATAATTTTAGTTACGTTCCTGATAAGAAAATTTTGAATAAATTTGAAATTTTTACTCAAATTTTTGTTACTCCTTTGGATGTCTTGTTGTCTCAAAAAGTTTACGCAGTACTAAATCGTAAAAGAGCGAAGGGTAGAGATTTTTTTGATATAATATTTTTGTTACAAAAAACAAAACCAAACTATGATTATTTATCTAAAAAAGTTTTTATTAAAAATAATGATGATTTGAAAAAGAAATTACTTTCATATACTAAGGAATTTGATTTTAATATTTTGATTAAAGATATTAAACCATTTCTATTTAACCCATCAGATAGCAAAAAAATAAAGATGTTTAGAGAGTATATTAACCAAATTTTTTAATTTTATA
>CAZTWG010000030.1:0-5180 GCA_964617525.1 uncultured Gammaproteobacteria bacterium | reverse complement strand
ATATTGACAAATTGTTTAAATCTGCCATAATATAAACATCTTTGAAAACAAAAAGGAGGTACCCCATGTCAACGTTTGACAGAATCTTATGCTTCGCCATAGTATATGTCCCGTCATTGACTTTTTTCTACTTTATTGCAAGACACATAGCTAATACTTTTGTGTGTCGGGTGTCAGTAACATCAAAATCAAGGTATTTTGTTGAAGCTATTTTTTCCATATTTTCCCTAGAGACAGTAATAGTCTTGTCTGCTATTTTTATCCCAGGAATATTAGAGTACAGGTATTTTCTGGATCTTTCCAATCCATTTTTTCTTACCTTATTGATTGTTTTGGGGATTCAATTAATAGTTTCTGTCTTCTTTTTCTTTTACCGCCGTCATCAAATCTGGGCTTTATTAAAGCTCAATTTCTCGGCAATGTTTATTGGCACTTTTATAGTTATCGTGATGATGTATATTATGGGGGGAGTTGTTGAGTCGGCTCTTTTTTATTAAGAGTTGGCCACGTTTTGTAGCAGCTGCTAATCAGCTGCTACTTTTTTATTTGACATTAGTCCCCAAATATCATAAAATTAATTTTGTTATGTCTAAACAAAATATTAGAAATTTTTGTATTATATCACACATTGATCACGGGAAGTCAACTTTGGCTGACCGTTTTTTGGAAATAACGAATACTGTTTCTAAAGATAAAATTGAACCTCAATATTTAGACCGTTTGCCATTAGAAAAAGAACGAGGCATTACTATTAAGCTTCAGCCCGTAACAATGAGCTATAACTTTAACGGTAATCGTTATATTTTAAATTTAATTGACACTCCCGGTCATGTTGACTTTTCTTATGAAGTCTCGCGTTCGCTAGTAGCTGTTGAGGGCGCTATATTATTAGTTGATGCTAGTCAAGGCATTCAAGCTCAAACTTTGGCTAACTTTCATTTAGCGCAACAACAGGGATTAAAGATTATTCCTGCCATCAATAAGGTGGATTTACCTCATTTAGATTTAGATTCAGTTAAAAAAGAATTATCAGGACTAACTGGCGTTTCTCCTGAGGATATTATTTGTATTTCAGCTAAGACTGGTCAGGGAGTTGAGAAACTTCTAGGTGAAGTTATCAAAAGGGTTCCAGAACCCCAATTAATGGTTGACAAACCATTGTCTGCTCTGATTTTTGATTCATATTTCGATGAATTTCGTGGTGTAGTAGCTTTTGTCAGGGTTTTTAGTGGGTCAGTAAAAGCTAATCAAAAAATAAAACTTATTAAAACTGATACTGAGTCAATTTCTCTTAATGTGGGGATATTCCGTCCAGATTTAATAGATAGAGATTTGTTGTCTGCGGGAGAAATAGGATACATCGTTACTGGGCTAAAAGATATTGATAAATGCCGAGTAGGAGATACAATTTCAGTTAATGGGCAAGAAAATAATGCTTTGCCTGGTTATAAGGAGCCACAACCTATGGTTTTTGCTGGTATTTATCCAAAAGATGGAAGTCATCAGGAAAAATTGCGCAAAGCTTTAGATAAATTAAAATTAAATGATGCTAGTTTAATATTTGAGCCAGAAGATTCTTCTGCTCTTGGTTTTGGTTTTCGAGTAGGGTTTTTGGGTTTATTGCATTTAGATATAACAATGGAAAGACTTAAAAGGGAATATAATTTAGATCTAGCTATTACTGCTCCAAGTGTTTCTTATAGGGTTTTTAAAGAAGATAGTTTTGAGATTATCAAAAGTCCTAGTTCTTTCCCTGACCCTTCTCAAATTAAAAAAATAGAAGAACCTTGGGTCAGAATCGATATTGTTTCTCCTCAAGAATGTTTTGGGCTTTTGATGGAGTTTTTAGATAATTTGGGAAGAGTAAAGTTTATCTCTTTAGAATATATTGGCGCTTCTCAGGCATCCAGACGAGCTCTTATCCATTATGAGGCTCCTTTGTCCTTACTTTTAGTTGATTTTTATGATAAAATAAAAGGGTTGAGCAAGGGATATGCTTCTTATAGTTATGAATTTTTAGATTATCGCGTGGCTGATGTAGTGCGTCTTGACATTTTAGTTGCTGGTGATTTAGTTGAACAGTTAGCTACTATTGCTTATAGGGATAGGGCCTATACATCTGGACGAAAAATAGTCAAAAAATTAAAAGAGGTTTTGCCGCGTCAGATGTTTGAAATTAAGGTTCAGGCCGCAATCGGTGGAAAAATTTTAGCTTCAGAAAAAATTTCAGCTTTACGTAAAGATGTAACTGCTAAGTTATATGGAGGAGATGTTGGTAGAAAAAATAAATTATTAAAGAAGCAGAAAAAGGGTAAGAAAAAATTAATGCAATTTGGGAAAATCAATATCCCCCCAGAAGCATATCTAGCTATTATAGTAAAATAAAAAGATTTTAAGCATTTGATTATGTCAAAACCAAAAATTTCTATTTTCAAAAAAATTATTTCAAACAAATACTTATTTTTTCTTTTATTTTTTTTTCTGTTATTGGCTTTAATATATTTGGTTAAGGCAATAAATTACAGGAGGCTTTTGTCAGAGGAGTTAGATTATTTTGAAGAACAGGTTGAAGGAATAGAAACAGAAAATCAAAATTTAGTAGATAATCTAGAAAAATCCAAAACTGAGTATTTCAAAGAAAAAGCTGCTCGCCTAAATATGGGGTTACAAAAGCCAGGAGAAAGAGTTATAGTAATTGTTCCTTTGGAAACTGATTGTTCTCCAGATAAAATTCAGCCTTCGTCTCCAAAATCTTCTTTAAACTTTAAGACTTGGTGGAATTATTTTTTCAAAAAATCTAATCATTAGTTTATATGAATTTTATAAAATTTTTAGATAATTCTCTATGTCTCTGGATTAATGGTTGGGCGGGGAAATTCGTGGGTCTAGATGTCTTGGGCATTTTAGGTGCTGATTTTTTAATTTTTGCTATTCCTTTAATAATTCTTTTTTTCTATTTTTTTTATCGCAGAAACCGTTTGGTTTCTGTTTTTTTGAAAATCATCTCAGCTATAGCTTTGTCTTATTTAATTAGTCATCTATTAAATTATATATTAGGTATATTTTTTGTTAGACTTAGACCTTTTGTTCTTTACCCAGAAATTCATAGATTAAGTAGTTTTTTTTCTTCCCCTAAAGATTATTCTTTTCCATCTGACCATACTGCCGTTGCTTTTGTAATGGGGTTGATAGTTTTTGGAGATTGGCGAAAATTTGGTGTAATATTGTTGATACTTTCTTCGTTTATAGGTTTATCGCGAGTTTTTATTGGTGTGCATTATCCTTTAGATATTTTAGGAGGAGTTTTGACTGCTCTTTTTTCGGTTTGGATAGTGAATGTAATTTTTAGGAAAAATAAAAAAATTTTGAATATTTCAAAATTTTTAAAATAGCAGGAGCGGGAATTGAACCCGCAACATGCGCCTTATGAAGACGCCGCTCTACCATTGAGCTATCCTGCCATGGTTGCGGGGACAGGATTTGAACCTGTAACCTCCAGGTTATGGGCCTGGCGAGCTGCCGTTGCTCTACCCCGCGTCAATAATACTTTATCATAAGTAAAACAAATAACAAAGTTTCTTTATTATATCAAGAGAGTATTTTTTGACAAGAGCAAGATTGTTGTTGTTCTAAACTATAAGATATGTTAAAATAATACTAAATTATAATATATGTTAAATACTTCTTTAAATGCGCCATTGGCAGATAGAATGAGGCCGACTTCTCTTAAGAAATTTTTAGGACAAAAAGAAATTATAGGAAATGATACTCTTTTGAAAGCGGCCATAGAATCTGATCAATTACCTTCTTTGATTTTTTGGGGACCACCAGGGAGCGGAAAAACTACATTAGCTTTTATTATTGCCAAACAAACAAAATCGGAATTTGAAAAAATCAGTGCCGTTAGTTCTGGATTGAAGGATTTAAGAAATATTTTTAAAAAAGCTGAGAGAAATAAAAAAGAGGGAAAGAAAACAATTCTTTTCGTCGATGAAATCCATAGATGGAGAAAAAATCAGCAGGATGCTCTCTTGCCATATGTTGAACAAGGTCAAGTTGTTTTGATCGGCACAACTACAGAAAATCCCAGTTTTGAAATAACTAGCGCTTTACTTTCACGTTGCAGGGTATTTGTTTTGAAAAGTTTAACAGAAAAACAGATTTGTAAAATTATTAAGAATGCTGTTAAGGACAAGAAAAGGGGGTTTGGAGAATTTAGTATAGAAATAGATGATAAAGTCGTAGAGTCTATTGCTCAAATGAGCAACGGCGATGCAAGAACGGCTTTGAACGTTTTAGAGTATGCTGTTTTTTCACGCCCCAAAAATAGTAAAAAAAATTTAAAAATTACCATCGAAGCAGTTAAGCAAGCATTTCAAAAATCTCATCTTTTCTACGATAAAAATGGAGAAGAACATTATAATATTATTTCAGCATTGCATAAATCAATGCGTGGTTCAGATTCTAATGCAGCCTTATATTGGTTGGCTAGAATGGTGGAGGCAGGGGAAAATCCTCTCTACATTGCTCGTCGTTTAATTCGTTTTGCCTCAGAAGATGTTGGTTTAGCTAATTCTAAAGCGTTGGAGCAAGCTGTTGCGACTTATCAAGCATGTCATTTTATTGGTTTGCCTGAATGTAACGTGATTTTAGCTCAAGCAGTGGTCTATTTGGCTAAGTGCAAAAAGTCAAATGATCTATATATTGCTTATAATAAAGCTGCTCAAGATGTAGCTGAATATGGTAATTTGCCAGTACCATTGCATATACGAAATGCGCCAAAACAATTAATGAAAGATCTTGGCTATGGAAAAGGATATAAATATAGCCCAGACCATAATTACAGAGAAAAGCAAGATTACCTTCCAGATAAATTAAAAAATAGAAAATATTTGTAAGAGCCCGCTCAATGTGTTCGCAGAATCTTATAATTAAATTTTAATTTTATAATTAATAACGATGAAAAAGGAAAAAAAAGCTCTCAAGGAAAGATATTTAAGCTTAAACGAACTATCGAAGTATTTGGGAGTAGATGAAAAAATAATTATTGATAAAGACAAAAGAGGGGATATTAAGCTCGTAAAAATGGGTCAAGATTTATTTTGCCCAGTAGAAAATTTAGAAAAAATGACCAAAGCATTTGTGTCATCTGAGAAAATATCTTCTATAGTGAATAAAAT
>CAZTWG010000029.1:0-7140 GCA_964617525.1 uncultured Gammaproteobacteria bacterium | reverse complement strand
GCAACGGGTTTTTCCTCTTTGGGGCTAAAAACAGCTTTAATCGCTAGGGTTGGCAATGACCGCGAAGGAGATTCTTTAGTCAAGACCGCTCAAAAGCGTAGAGTTGATACTGATTTTATAGAAAGAGACAAAAGGGTTAGCACAGGATTTACATTCATTCTAAGTATAAAAGGAGTGAAAAGGGCTCAGACAATTTTTGCTTATCGTGGCACTAGCGATATCTTGAAAATGCCAAGTTTGAATTTTAAAACCAAATGGGCTTACATTTCTTCTTTAAGTTGTCCAAATTGGCCAGATATTTTAGATAGAATTTTTAAATTAAAAGAATCAGGAGTTAAATTTGCATGGAACCCAGCCAACGTCCAACTAAAAGCAGGGGCTAAAAAATTATCTCCTTGGTTAAAAAAGTTAGATGTTTTAATTTTCAACGAAGATGAGGCTCGTGAATTAGTGCTTTCAGCTCAAAAAATCAAAGATTTTAGTGTGAGAAATTTAATTAAAATTGTCCATCAAATGGGACCTAAAATAGTTGTTATTACTGTTGGTAAAAAGGGAGCTTATGCCTATGATGGACATAAGTTTTATTTTCAGAGACCATGGCCATCGAAAGTAGTTAATATTACTGGAGCAGGCGATTCTTTCTCTTCTGGTTTTGTGGCTAGCTTATTTTATAAACCAAAAGACATTAGACAGGCATTGATTTGGGGCGTTAGGAACAGTGCTTCTGTTATTAGTATTATTGGAGCTCAAAATGGTTTGTTAACTAAAGCTCAAATTACTTCTTCTAAAAAATAATTTTTATTAAATATGTCTTTTGATACTAAAATTGAAATATCTGCTCGGCATATCCATTTATCTCTAAAACATTGTAGAAAACTTTTCGGAGAAAGTTATGAGTTAAATAAATTAAGAGATTTATCTCAACCTGGTTTATTCGCCGCAAAAGAAAAGGTGGTTTGCGAATTTGCTGGTGGACGTCAGCTAAAAAATGTTAGGATTATTGGCCCCTTTAGAAGTCATACTCAAGTTGAAATTTCTAAATCTGACGCATATAATTTGGGTATTAATCCTCCCGTTCGTCGTTCAGGGGATTTAGCTGAATCAGAGAAATGTAGACTTATCGGCCCTCATGGTTGGGTAGATCTAGAAGAAGGAGTCATCATTGCTCAACGCCATCTTCATATTGATGATTTAACTGCTAAGAAATATAATATAAAAGACGGACAATTATTATTATTAAAGATTGATTCTACGGAAAAGTTAGAAACTATTTATGAAATCTTAGCGCGTGTTTCTCCTGATTTTTCTTTAGCCTGTCATCTGGATGTTGACGAGGGGAATGCTATAGGAATACCAAAGATTGGAATAGGAAAAATTGACTTTTAAAAAAAATGATAGCACAGAGTCAATTTTAGTATAATATTTGATTTTATGAAGAAAAATGCTCAAAATACAAAAATCGCTGTAATTATTCTTTCATATAATGGTAAGAAATATCTTCCTGACCTTTTTAAAAGTTTGAGAGAACAAACCCTTCAACCAAGCGAAGTAGTTATTCTGGATAATAATTCATCAGATGATTCGGTAGAATATATTGAACAGAATTTTAGGGAAGCAACTTTAATTGTTAGTAAAGAGAATACTGGATTTGCTGGAGGGAATAATATTGGGATTAAAGAAGCATTAAAGAATAGCCCAGATTACATTTTTATGTTAAATCAGGATACTGTTTGTGACCCAAAGTGTTTAGAAAAATTGGCAGAAAAAGCTTCTTCCTTTGACAATCTTTTCGCTTGCCAGCCATTGGTTATGTGTTGGCCCGAGAAGAATTTGATTCAAACATCAGGCAATAAGATGCATTTTTTAGGTTTTGGTTACTCGGGGGATTATAAAAGAGAGTTTAGTTACGAAGTTGTTGAAAAGTTAAATAGAAATCCTTTTTATCTTTCTGGAGCAGCGATGTTTATTGACGTTAATGTATTAAATAAAATTGGATTATTAGATGAAGATTATTTCCTGTATCACGAAGATACAGATATTTGTTTGCGCGCAAAGTTCTTAGGATATAAATTGAAATTAGTTCCTGAAGCGATTGTTTACCATAAATATACGGAAACTATTTCTAAGAATCGTTGGTTTTGGAGCGAAAGGAATCGTTTGCTTTCGCTATTAAAATTCTATAAACTACCAACCTTAATTTTACTTTTTCCATTTTGGTTTTTTATGGAATTAGGTATTTTGGGTTATAGTTTAATGGATGGTTGGTTTTTTACTAAAATTAAGAGCTTTTTTTCGTCTTTATCTAAAGTTCCAAAAATTTTGAAGAAAAGAAAAAAAATTCAAAAAACAAGAAAAATTAGCGACAGAGAGTTTATAAAACAAATAGAGACAAAGTTTGATTTTGCTGGGTTTGAACATCCTTTGATTAAATATATTGTTAATCCTGTTTTTGGTTTCTGTTGGAAGATTATCCGTATTTTTATTTTTTGGTAGAATATTTATAAAATAGATGAAATAATTTGTATGGAAATTAAACATTTGATTGTTGGGGCGCTAGAAACTAATTGTTATCTATTGATTTCAAATAATGAGCTTATTATTATTGACCCAGGGGATGAGGCTGAGAAAATTTTAAAAGAAATTAGAAAAGCAAAAGCAAAGCCTAAATATATTGTCAATACTCATTATCATTCTGACCACACTTTAGTTAATGAAAAAATAAAAGAGGGAACAGGGGCTCAAATTTTGATTCATGAGAATGAAAAGGATTTTATTGATTTTAATGCAGATAAATTTTTAAAAGATAGGGAAAAGATAACTATAGGAGAAAGCATTCTAGAGGTTGTCCACACTCCAGGACACACAAAGGGGAGTATTTGTCTGCTAGGAGAAAAGTTTGTTTTGAGTGGAGATACTTTATTTTACAATGCTTATGGCAGAACAGACCTTCCTGGTGGTTCTCAAAAAGATCTCATAGAATCTTTAAAAATGTTGTCAGGGTTATTAAAACCAGGAATGATGGTCTATCCTGGCCATGGCAAGATTTTTAAAATATGATTTTTATAACAAAAAATAATTATGCCTAAAAGAAGGATTTGTCTTTTGTTTGGTGGTTGTAGTGATGAGCGAGAAATATCAATTAGTTCCGCTGATGCGGTTTATGAAGCGTTGGATAAGGATAAATACGAAATATTGCGATATGATGCCAGAGATGATTTGCAAAAATTTATTAATGATATTTTTGCTAAGAAATTCGATTTAGTGTTTCCTATTTTACATGGTTCTTTTGGTGAGGATGGAAAGTTACAAGGAATGTTAGATATATTGAACATGCCATATGTTTTTTCGAAAACATCAGCTAGCGCTTTAGCTATGGATAAACACAAATCAAAACTCATCGCTAGTAATGTCAATTTACAAGTAGCTCCTGATATTATTTTAAAAGAAGGAGATAACTATAGCATTAAAGAAATTGTTGATATTTTATCCTTGCCAATTGTTATTAAGCCAAATGAAATGGGTTCCTCGATCGGAATGACGATTGTTCAAGAAAAGGGAAAATTAGTAGAAGGAATTAAAAAAGGTTTTAATTATGATTCAACTATTATTTTAGAAAAATTTATAGAAGGTCGTGAATTAACAGTAGCAGTTTTCGGCAATAATCCGCCAATAGCCTTGCCAGTAATTGAGATTATACCAAGAATTTCTAAATGGTTTGACTATAAAGCTAAATATGAGGTAGGAGGTAGCAACGAGATTTGTCCAGCAAAAATCCCAGAGGATGTTCGTAAGAGGACGCAGGAGTTATCTATAAAGATATTTAAAGCTATCGGATGCAAAGATTTATCGCGTGTTGATTTTATATGGGATACAAAAAATAATAAATTATATTTTTTAGAAATCAATACTATCCCTGGGATGACCAAGGTAAGTTTAGTCCCAAAAGCAGCTAATGCCGCTGGAATGGAGTTTGGAGAATTTTTAGATAAATTAATTAAATACGCCTAAACTTATTAATAGAAAAGTTTGGAGAGGCCAGGACTCCAAACTTTTTGTTGTTGATTTAAGAGCTAAGTTTTGTTAAAATGTGTGATGGTTGTGGTTATATTTATGATTAATAATTATGAAAGAGAAAATATTAAAAAAGATAAAACAAGAAGTTTTAGCTTGCCAAAAATGTTCTCTATATAAAGATAGAATTTATCCAGTGATAGGGCAGGGGAGTCATAAAGCCAAAATAATGTTTATTGGTGAAGCCCCAGGACTCAATGAATCAAAAACGGGTCGTCCATTTTGCGGAAGTTCAGGGAAAGTATTAGATGAGCTTTTAGATTCAATCAATCTTAAAAGAGAAGATGTTTATATAACAAATATTTTAAAGGACAGGCCACCAAAAAATCGTGACCCTAAAATAGAAGAAATTAACGCATGTTTTGGATATTTAGAGAGACAAATTAAAGCAATAAATCCAAAGATTATTTGCACTTTAGGAAGATACTCTATGCAACTTTTAATGCAAAAATTCGGATTAGAGCAAGATATCCAATCTATAAGCAAAATACATGGTCGCATATTTCAGTGCGGTAAGTTGTTCCAAGGATTAAAAATTATTCCACTTTATCATCCAGCTGTAGCTATTTACAATGCAAATATGAATAGTATTTTAAAAAAAGATTTCGAAGTTTTAAAAATTCTAAATAAATAATAATTTTGTAGATATATGGAGATTGTTTCAACTTGTATTTACTGCGCTAATGGTTGTAAACTTAAATATTCGGTAGAAAAGGGGGAAATTAAAAAAGTTTTGCCAGTTAAAGATGACCCAGTTTCTTTGGGGCATCCTTGTATTAAGGGATTAACAATCAAAGAGGTTGTAAATAAGGGCAGAATTTTGAAACCAATGGCTAGAATTAATGGGGTTTTGAAAGAAGTTAGCTGGAGAAAAGCTTTAAATATTTTAGTTAAAAAAATAAAAGAAACATCTTCTTCTGAGATGTTTTTTGCTACATCAGGGAAGGTTACGAATGAAGATAATTATATAATTCAAAAATTCGCTCGCCTGATCGCCAAAACAAACAATATTGATAGTTGCGCTCGTCTTTGTCATGTTGCCACCGTTATGGGTTTTAAGGATAATTTTGGCATCGGAGCTTCGTCTGGAGGTCTTAAAGATTTCAAGGAATTAGATTGTCTTCTAATCATTGGCTCAAATCCAGCATCAAATCATCCCATTGCGTTTAATAGGATTGTAGAGATGAAGAAAATTGGTGGCAAGATTATTACAGTAAGTCCAATTCTATCTCAGACTGCCAAAATATCAGATTTATGGATTCCAATTTTACCAGGTAGTGAAACAGCTTTTTTGAATTCTTTGATGTATGTAATTATTTCTAGCAATAAATTTTATAAAAATTCAGAGAAATATGCTGGTTTTCAGGGGTTAAAAAATATTATTGAAAGATATTCTCCTAAAAAAGTTGCTAGTATTTGTGGAATTAGCGAAAAAGATATTAAAGAGGTTGCTTCTTTAATTATGCGTTCAAAATCATTTGGGGTTATGCATGGAATGGGCTTGACTCAACATTTGAATGCAATTGAAAATGTGCATTCTTTAAACAACTTGGTATTATTAGAAAATGGAATAATAGTTTCTGGCAGGGGAGAGATTAATATTCAAGGATGTGGAGATATGCAATGTAATCCTCTCCCATTGGGATTTTCTTCTGAAATTCAAAATAAAGCACTTGAGAAATTTTTTAAAGGGAGTTTACCCAACAGTAAAGGAAAAAATATTCTTGAATCTTTGGCCATTCGTCCTGTTAAATTGGCTTTTATATCAAGTTTTAATCCTGCTCATTCAATGCCAGATTTAAATAAAATTCACAAGAATCTTAAGAAAATCTTTTTGATTCAAATGGATCATTATTTTAATTTAACCTCAAAATTTGCTGATTTAATTTTGCCAACACCACTTTTAATTGAAAGGCATGGGACCATTACTACGGGTGAACGAAGAGTAAGGTTGGTTAGTCAAGTAAGAAAACCAATTGGGGAATCATTGCCAGAATGGAGAATTTATAAAGAGTTAGCTAGTTTGTTGAAAAATAGAGGATTTAAATATGAAAATCCTAAAGAAATTTTTAAAGAGATTACGAAAACCATAAAAGCATATAAAAAAATAAACCCAGACAACATATATGACGGGGGGGATGAATTTGCAGACAAAAAAATTAAATTTAAAAAATTTATTCCAGAAGAATTTGATGGATTTGGGGCTACTAAAAGCAAGGAGTATCCTTTCTTGATCTTTACTTTTCGTTCACATTTCCAGTTTTTATCAAATGAAGCAACTAAAAATTCAAAAACCTTAAGTAAGCTTGCTGGCAAGCCATGTTTTTATTTAAATAAAGAAGATGCTTTTTCTTTGGGCATTAAAGATGATGATAAAATTAGAGTTGAAAGCAATGTTGGAAAGGTTAGTGGTCTGACAAGAATTACATCCGAGATTTCTCGGGGTTTAATCGGAGCGCACTTTCATTCTGAAAAACTTTTAGTTAATAAGCTTTATCCATTAAGTTTTGATGAAGAGACATTTACTCCTAATTTTAAATCAGTGGCAGTAAAGATTAAAAAATTATAAAGAGCATGAAAAAAAAATTAAAAATTGCTCATATTATTTGCGCTTTTCATCCATATAGTGGTGGGATGGGTAATGTTTGTTTTGAGCAGGCTAAGGGGTTAGTTAAACTAGGGCATGAAGTGGTTGTTTTCACCCCTCAATACAAGAAAAATACACCGTTGATTGAATATTATCGCGGTTTTAAGGTTCAACGTTTAAAACCGTTTTTTAAGTTTGGCAATGCTGCTTTTTTGCCAACATTGTCAAAGAAATTAAAAGAGTTTGATATCATCCATTTGCATTGGCCTTTTGCGGGAGCAGGGGAATTGATAACATTAAATAAATCTCTCTCTCCCAAACTAATTGTTCAGTATCATATGGACTTGATTGATAACAAAATTAGAGGTTTTATTTTTTCTTTATATAATATTTTATTTAATAAGATCTTTATTAAATCTGGACAAAAGATTTTAGTTTCTTCCCTTTCTTATTTAAAGGTTTCAAGGATTAAAAAATATTAT
>CAZTWG010000028.1:3746-7144 GCA_964617525.1 uncultured Gammaproteobacteria bacterium | reverse complement strand
GTTAAATCCGTTAATATCAGCAGGAACACCAAATGCGAAGGCAGCTTGCTAGAACAGTCCTGACGCTGAGATACGAAAGCGTGGGGAGAGAAGAGGATTAGATACCCTCGTATTCCACGCCGTAAACGATGGATGCTGGGTATTGGAAGTGTCGACCCTTCCAGTATCGTTATAAAAAAGCTAACGCGTTAAGCATCCCGCCTGGGAAGTACGGCCGCAAGGCTAAAACTTAAAGGAATAGACGGGACTCCGCACAAGCGGTGGATCATGTGGTTTAATTCGACTCTAAGCGAAGAACCTTACCAGGGTTTGAAATGTTAGGTTGTAGGTTGGCCGAAAGGTTAACTGACCGTTAAACCGGAACCTAATACAGGTGCTGCATGGTTGTCGTCAGCTCGTGCCGTGAGGTGTACCGTTAAGTCGGGAAACGAGCGCAACCCCTACTGTTAGTTACTAACGGATTATGCCGAGGACTCTAGCAGGACTGCCGCAGATGATGCGGAGGAAGGTGGGGACGACGTCAAATCAGCATGGCCCTTATACCCTGGGCAACACACATGATACAATGGCCGGTACAAAGGGTCGCGAAACCGTTAAAGGTGAAGCTAATCCCATCAAAACCGGTCCCAGTTCGGATTGAGGGCTGCAACTTGCCCTCATGAAGTTGGAATCGCTAGTAACCGTATATCAGCTATGGTACGGTGAATACGTTCCCGGAGTTTGTACTCACTGCCCGTCAAGCCAAGGAAGTCGGTAATACCCGAAAACCTGCGTTCGTGGGGATAAGGTAGGACTGGTAACAGGGGCTAAGTCGTAACAAGGCATCCGTAGCGGAAGCTGTGGATGGATCACCTCATTTAGAGGAAACTATAAGCTTTTGTCCTTTTTTTTGACAACAAGCTATGGCCGACTTCTCTGTCTTTGCTAAGCCTTTCATTTATTTTTTTAAATTAACCAGTTAATCGTTATAACTGGTTTTTTTAATTTTTTTAATCAGATAACTTGAATTTTATTATTTAAATGTTATAATTTATATATTAATAATTTATATTTTTGTTGTTTTAAGTGGGCGTTTTCGGGCGCGTGGTTCAGCGGTAGAACGCTTCTCTGATAAAGAAGAGGTCGAAGGTTCGACTCCTTCCGCGCCCACTTAAGGTTATTAAAGGTGCAAATAATGGGGCTCGTGGTTCAGCGGTAGAACGCTTCGTTGACATCGAAGAGGTCGAAGGTTCAACTCCTTCCGAGCCCACCACATTATATCAATATTTTTTACACTACATGTTTTTATTAATAAATAATATTATTCTTTCTCTTAAGGTGAAACTTTTGCAAAGAAAAAAAAGTTTCTTTTTTTTAAAAGAATTAAAAAAGAGATTTCCTCAATCTCAAGTTTATTTAGTAGGTGGCGCAGTTAGAGATTTATTATTATCTCGTCCTACTCAGGATTATGATTTTGTAGTGCGTAATATTCCTTTAGATACTTTAAAGTCTTTTTTAGCAGAAAGGGGAAATGTTAATTTAGTGGGTCAATCTTTTGGAGTTCTTAAATTTATCCCTAGCGGGGTTGAATCTTCTTATGTTTTTGATATTGCGTTGCCTCGTAGGGATTTTAGTTTTAAAACTGGTGGTTATAGGGATGTGCGTACACAAAATGACCCTCAATTATCCATTGAAGATGATTTAAGCCGTCGAGATTTTACTATTAATGCTATGGCAATAGAGATTAATTTTAGTCTTTTGAAAAAGAATATATTAATTGACCCTAAAGGTGGATATAAGGATTTAAAGCAAAAAATTATTAGAACCGTTGGTAACCCAGAAGAAAGATTTAAAGAAGATTATTCTAGAATACTAAGAGGAATTAGATTTATTTGCCAGTTAGATAACGTTTTAACTAAAGCCAAATGGAATATAGAAAGAAAAACATGGCAGGCAATGAAAGCCAAAATGCCACGATTACTTACCTTTGAGAAACAAATTGTTCCTTACGAAGTAATTGCTAAAGAGTTTATTAAGTCTTTTGTTTCTAACCCTGTT
Organism: uncultured Gammaproteobacteria bacterium; assembly: GCA_964617525.1. GTDB lineage: Bacteria > Patescibacteriota > Patescibacteriia > UBA2591 > UBA6264 > JAIPGN01. The sequence goes on along the minus strand of CAZTWG010000028.1, from coordinate 5,107 downwards.
AGAGCTTTTGACTTATATGACGAAAGCGGTGGTTTTAAAGAATTGATGCCAGAGATCCTGAAAATGAAAAATTGTCCCCAGCCAGAGAATTATCACACAGAAGGAGATGTTTGGAAGCATACTAGATTAGCTCTAGAAAAATTAAGCTCACCTGATATTGAGAAAAAATGTGGCAAAGGACCAGTTTCCAAAGAGGTAATTATTGCAACGCTTTTCCATGACCTGGGGAAACCATATACTATCCAAACCCCAGAGAAGCACGGGACAGATAGAATAAGATTTAATGACCACGATATTGTTGGGGCAGAAAAGGCCAAAGAAATTGCTCAAAGATTAAAACTTTCTAGTCCAGATAAAATCGGAATTAACGTAGATGAGATGGTATGGCTTGTCAAGCAACATATGGTTTTGATTAAAGGAGATATTGCAAAAATGAAACCAAGAACAATTGAAAAATATTTTTTTAACCCACATTACTCTGGTCAAAAATTACTTCAGATCTCTTTTGCCGATATCTCTGCAACAATTACAAGAGAAGGTCCACTAAGTTTTGATAGATTTGACCAAATGCTAAAAAGAATCAACGATCTAAAAAAAATGAGTAGAAATAAAAAAGAATTACCAAAATCGTTAATTACCGGCAATGATATTATAAAAGAATTTAATTTATCCCCTGGTCCTCGTATTGGTGAATTAAAAAACTTAGTTAGAGAAGAACAACTTAACGGACGCTTAAATAACAAAAAACAGGCTTTTGAATTTTTAAAATCTGTTTATGATAAATCCGAATAGGATTGACATTTCGCACAAAATAAATATAATTTATAAAGATAAGGATTTTTTAATTATAGAAAAACCATCTGGCTTAATAGTGCATCCAGATAGATATCAAAAGGAAAATACTTTGACTGACTGGATTTTGGAAAATTATCCAGAAATTGAAAAGGTAGGAGAAGTTTCTCGCCAAGGGTTAGTGCATCGCTTGGACAAAGATGTTTCTGGGTTAATGGTAATCGCTAGAAATAATGTAGCTTATCGGTATTTAATTAGTCAATTTAAAAATCGCAAAATTAAAAAAGAATATTTAGCTTTAGTTTTTGGAGCAATTTTCCCATCTAAAGGTATTATTGATTTTCCTATTGCTAGAAATAAAAAGGGGAAGTTGGTTGCCCTTAATTCTAAAAACTTGATTGCCCGCTCTTTTGGACAAAGTCAAAAGGGGGCGAAAAATATAAAGCCAGCAATTACTGAATATAAAGTTATAAATAAATTTCAAGAATTTACTCTTCTTAAATTAAAACTTTTAACTGGACGCACTCATCAGATAAGACTTCATTTAAAAGCAATGGGATGTCCAATCG
>CAZTWG010000028.1:0-3736 GCA_964617525.1 uncultured Gammaproteobacteria bacterium | reverse complement strand
TGAAAACTTATCTAAAGTTCTTAGAAAAATATGAAAATTTGTCAGCAATAAAATCAGGATTAACAATTACTGTCTCAGGTTTAAGTGGGAGTGGAAAAACAACGGTAGCTAAAGAAATTGCGAAAGTTTTTAAACTAAAATTAACTAATGCAGGTGATTTGTTTCGTGAATATGCAGCAAAGAATAAAATACCATTAGATGAAATGTCTAAATCTTTGCCTCCTAAAATCGATTATAAGATAGATAAAATGATGTTAAATTTAGCCGAGAATGGGGGTGGTGTCCTTGTTGCCAGACTTTCAGCATGGGTTGCGGGTGACTGGGCAGACTGCAAAGTTTTTGTTCAGTGCGATAAAAAAATTCGTTATGAAAGAGTTGCAGAAAGGGAGGGGTTGAGTCTATCGCGGACAAAGATTATGGTAGAAAACAGGGACAAGAGAGATTATCAACGTTATAAAACGCTTTACGGCATTGACGCAAATGATAAGAAAATTTACGATTTGATTATTAGCAATAATCAAATTAGTTTAGAAGAATTAAAGGGACAGACAATTAAAGAAATTAAAAAGTTTATAAAAAAATAAATATATAGATATTATGGCTACTAAAGAAAAAACATCTCAAAAAGAGAAAGCAGAGAAAGAGAATATTTCTACCAAAGAAAATGAATATAAGATTCCAGATATTAAACCTGGGATGGTGGTGCGTGTGCATCAAAAAATAAAAGAATTAGATACTAAAGGTAAAATTAAAGAAAGAATCCAGGTTTTTGAAGGAATGGTTATCGCTCATCATGCTGGGCTAGAGCCAGGGGCTACTTTTACTGTTAGGAAAGTAACTAAAAGGGGTGGAGTATCTGTAGAAAAGATATTCCCTTTACGACTGCCGACAATCACTAAAGTAGAGATTGTTAAAAGGCATAAGGTTAGACGCTCAAAATTGTATTTTTTGAGAGGAAAGTATAAGAAAAAGATGAAGGAAATAAAGGAATAATTAGTGGTTATTAGCATCCTATAGCCCAGGTGGCGAAATTGGTACACGCGGCAGCTTGAGGAGCTGTGCTCTTCTGAGCATGCGGGTTCGAGTCCCGCCCTGGGCACTTATAAGGGCCCATAGTATAGTGGTAAAACACCTCCGTGGCACGGAGGAATCGGGAGTTCGACTCTCCCTGGGTCCATTCTGGGCACTTGGCACAGTGGTAGCGCGACTGGTTTACATCCAGTAGGTCGGGGGTTCGAGTCCCTCAGTGCCCATTTTTAAACAAAAACTCGTTTTTTGAAAACGAGTTTTTTGTTGTTTGTTGTAATATATATAAGACATTATTTTTCACATTGTTCCACGAGTCCTTTAATCCATCCTTTAATTTTATGGACAAGTTCTACGTCAGAAATATGTATTCTAAACACACCATAAGGTAAAGTATTTTTTGGTCTTACGCCCTTACTGCTTTTTGTGACCTGTTTTAATGTTTTTCTAAATTGATTTAGTGGTAAATGGCTAATTTTTGACCAGTATTTTTTTGCAATTTTTTCTGAAACATTGGGATGGATTTGTACCTGAGGTTTAAATTTTTCTTCTGAGATTAAACATACTTCTCTGAAAAATCTCATAATTAATTGGACCATATTAGGGTCAGAATTGCAAAACATCACTGTCCATCTTGCTTTTTTATGCCCTTCAGCCCAATAAAGAGCTGCACCGATTATTTTTAATTTTTCCAAGGATATTTTTTTTATATCTTTGCTAGTTTTATTTTCAAAAGATTGCCATTTTTCATTAATTAAAAAAGCTCTTTTTTTATTATAATTCGTAATATTTTTAGCCCAAACCTTTTGCGCATTTTTTAAAATTTTTTCTTGAATTTTTGTTGGAATCCTAATGTCTTTCAGCCAAGTAGATAAGGTACTTTTTGGGACATTTAAAACTTTTGTAATTTCATTATAACTTTTGCCTAATTTTCTTAATTGAATCGCCTCTTGTTTATTATTGTGCATAAAAAAATAATTATTAAAACAAAAACTATAGATTATAGTATAATATATACTTATAATCTATAGTTCTATTTATGTCAATAACTATTCTTGGTGTGGTGCCGAGGGGCAGAATCGGACTGCCGACACAATGGTTTTCCTTAATTTTTCCTTGGTTTCCCAAGGGTTCGGACTATATCATAATCCTAATCATTTATTAGGATTCCAGGCGCTTCCCCCAAACAATATTGGAGTACTCCCTCACGGGATAGTCTCTACACCTTCCGAGCACGTAAAGTGTTATGCGCTCGGCTTGGCTCGGGATTGCCCCTTAAGGGTTTCCCCGAATTCACATGGTTTGCATCTTGATGTTACCACCAAGAGGGCCGAAAACCAGCCATTCGCTCTACCACTGAGCTACCTCGGCATGTTTAGTCTAAGTATAGCAGGAATTGACAGATTGTAAATACTATTTTTTGCTTATTTTTAATTTTAAGCATCGGATTTTATTTCTATAACATCTCCATCTTGAATAACGTATTCTTTCCCTTCTGTGCGAATCAATCCTTTTTCTCTAGCATGAGCAAATCCCCCCGCTTCTATTAATTCTTTCCAATTTATTACATCAGCCCTTATGAATCGTTTTTCAAAATCAGTATGGATTACTCCGCCTGCTTGTGGAGCGGTTTTATTTCTTTTTAGAGTCCATCCACGGGTTTCGTCTGGGCCTGTTGTAAAAAAAGTGATTAAATCTAGTAATTTGTAACATTTCTTGATTAGTTCATTAAGCTTTGTTTCTTTTTCGAGCCCGAAAGAAATTCTTTCTTCACCACTAAAGTCAGATGCATCTAATTCAGTTAAAACATCAATTATTAGAAAAGGCCAATTGTTCCTTTCAAAAACTTCTATTACATTAGAAGATATTTCTTCTGGAGGCCCATTTAAAAGGAATAATCTTTGCTTTATTGTTAATAATTGGTAATTGTTTAGGATTTTTTCCTCCTCATTGCTCCATTCTAAGTTTGTTAGGACGTTATCTTTTTCTAACAAATCATTAGCTTTGGTTAAGGTTTCTATTTCTCTTCTGATATTTTTGTCTTGAGGCTTAGTTTTAATCTCTTTATTTAGGCTAATAATTCGTTTTTCGATAGTTTCTAAATCTTTTAATATCATTTCCGTTTCCAGAATACTTTTATCTTGTAAAACATTAATGGCTGTTTGAGTGTTAATTATATTTTCATTCTTAAAACATCGTAAAACATAAACAATAGCGTTTACATTTCTGATCTGCGCTAAAAATTTATTGCCCAAACCTTCTCCTTTATTGGCTCCTTTGACTAGCCCAGCAATATCTACAAATTCTACCGTAGTATAGATTTTTTTTGCTGATTTAGTTAGTTGCGCTAAAGCGTCAATTCTTTTATCGGGGACGGCGACTATCCCTACGTTAGGGTCTATGGTGCAAAAAGGATAATTTTCTTTTGCCACTTGTTTTTTTGTTATGGCCTCAAACAGGGTAGATTTACCCACATTAGGTAGGCCGATAATTCCTAAACTTAAAGACATATATTTTATAAAAAAAGAACGGGTAGCCCGCCTAAGTTTTGGTTTATAAAAGATGTAAACAAAAATTTGGAGCGGGTAGGGGGGATCGAACCCCCATCATCAGGTTGGAAACCTGAGATAATGACCATTATACGATACCCGCCAAATTATTATTTATTATATCATATTTTTAAGAATTAACAAATTGGTTGAGTCATCCT
>CAZTWG010000027.1:5717-7219 GCA_964617525.1 uncultured Gammaproteobacteria bacterium | reverse complement strand
TCTTCTTGCAAAAGGTAGTTTTATGACAACTTTCGTTAGCCAAAAATATTTTAATTTTAAGATTGAATTATAATAAAATTTTTTCAATCGCTTATCTAATCTCTTTAAATAAAACATTTTTTAAAATTTTAAATAAACTTTATTGCAAATATATTCGCTTATTCATATTATGCTCTTCAATAGTTTTGCTAAAAATAATTCTTCCTTCACTATCAGACAAAAAACAACAATAATTATTCTCTAGAGGATATATAACCGCCTTAATGGAAGACAAACTAGGATTATTTATTGGCCCAGGAGGCAAACCGGAATGGATATAAGTATTATAAGCTGAGGGAATTCTAGTATCCTCAAAACTCAATCTTTCTTTTGGTTCTCCTAAAATATAATTAATAGTAGCACAAGATTCTAATGCCCAATTAATTTTAATTCTATTCCAAAAAATATCAGCCACTAATCGACGATCCTGGTCCAAAGATGCTTCTTTTTCGACCAAAGATGCCAGTGTGACAATTTCTGGAATTGTTTTTCCTAAGTTTTCGGCTCCAAGAATTAATTCTGCGTCTAATTTATTAGCAAAATTAGAAATCATTTTTTTAATAATTGCCTGTGCTGTAGTTTCTTCATAAAAACGATAAGTATCTGGGACAAGATAACCTTGGAACGCTTCTGAAGCCTTTGTTTCCTTTATGTTTTTGGGCAAAAATTCATACAAAGACAAAAAATCCTCATCGGACCTCAACGTGTCTAATGCTTCAAAAAAATCATCTTGACTAACTAAACCATTCTTTTCTAAGCATACAGCAATCTTTTTATTGTCCCAACCCTCTATAATAGTTACGGTTTTTTCTGCCGCCAAGGGGGATGTAGACAGAATGGAAAGCAAACTTTTCAAAGATATTTCTTTAGGTAAATTATACTCTCCTGGCAAAAGATTGTCTCTTGCGTTAGACAAAAAAGCATAAGCCTGGAAAAGAAGTTCATTCTTAATAATGCCTTGGTCTTTTAATTTACTAGTAATTTCTTTTAAACTATCTCCTTTCTCTATAGTAAAACGCTTCTCTTCTAAAGAAACGTTTTCCGTTGCGTTAACTGAACTCTCTTCTGTTATTTGTCTTGAACTAAAATAAAAAAATATAAAAAGAACTAAAACTACAAATATTAAGTAACTCAAAAATACACCACCTTTTTTCATAATCTAATAGGTTAAGGTTTAGAAATAAATCCTTCGCGTAATTTATCTATCAATTTGCCTCGTTCTTTTGGATTTGAAACCTCTCTACGTAAACGAGCCTTCTCTTTGCGAATAAATTTACGGATTCCCGCAGATAAACGTTTGTGTTTTTTGAGATTCTTTTTTTTATTATTTTCTTTTTCCTTCATAATATGAATATAACAAATTAAATCATTTAATCAAGCGAATATTAAAAATTTTCTGGCCAATTAAAATAATAATTCCCGCAGAAATCATTAAATCAGCTAAATTAATAACACTTAAAGAA
>CAZTWG010000027.1:426-5707 GCA_964617525.1 uncultured Gammaproteobacteria bacterium | reverse complement strand
AAAGAAAAAATATTCAAGTAGTCAATAATAAAAGAATAATTAATTCTGTCTAAAACGTTACTTAAAGCTCCAACAAAAATTAAGAAAAAAGCAAAAAATTCTACTGCTTTTTCTTTTTGAAAAGCAGAAATAAAATTGCTAACTATAAAATAAAAGATAAATCCCAATAAAGGATATAAGATAAAATCTGGACAAGGAATCCCAAAAGCAATATTCTTGTTTGGATAAAAATTTATCAAACCCTTTATAGCAATCTTTCTTAAAATCCTATCTAAAACAAAAAGGTATATAAAAAAAGAAGCTCGGGAAAGCATTAACGCCTTGTTTTTGCTAATATTAAAGCCCATTGTTTCTGTTATTTTTACAATCTAAACAATATCTAGCCGTTGGTAATATCTCTAATCTTTTGCGATTAATTTTTTTCTTGCAAATTTCACAAATACCATATTGGTTATTGGCAATTTTCTTTAAAGCCAAGTCTATATTAAATAAAGAATTTTCCAAGCTTTTCCCTAGAGAAATACTATCCGCAAAATCAGCAACCTCGTTAGCATTTTCGTCTTCTGAGCGACCATATTCTGGAAATTTAGCTTCATAAGAATAACCACCCTTTCTTTTGCTACGATTAGATATTTCTGCTAATTGTTTTTTAATTTTTTCTTGTTGTTTTTTTAGCTTATCTTTAGTGATAGATAAAAAATTTTTAGACATAATAATATAAATTAAAGAGAAAAAGATTTTTTGATACTCTGCAAAGAGAAGTATCAAATATTTTTTAAAATTTAGAAATTAATTATTTATTTAAAAGTTTAAATATTAGTATATAATCAAAAAGACAAATAGCAAGTCAACTTATCCACAATCCTTTTTGATAAAATTATTTCAATTCCAAAAAACCTTCAATTTTTTGATTCTTTTCCTTAAGCGCCAATCTTTGCAACCAAGTATTATTAACATCCCAGTACAAAGCTGATTTTGAATTTTCTTTTTGCTCAGTTAGAATAATTTCTTTTAATAAAATATGATTATTGGAGAAAAAAGTGCTTTCTTCGTCTTCGGAAAGAGCAACTTCAAAGCCATAGTCTGGAGATTCTTTCCAATAATCTATCAAGCCTTCTTTTTTAAATACAAAATCTTCGGTGTCAACAATTATTTCTACAAAAGAAGAGTTGTCTGGCAATATAACTTTACGTTCTTTGGGGTTTTGCGATGCTAAGTAAACTTTGATTCTATCTTCCAATTCATTAATAGATTCTTGTCTCGGAAAAACAAAAACAAAATCAAAATCATTCCCTAAAACAGAAAAATCATTTTCTTGTGAACTAAATAAAGGGTGGTCAAAAGTATTCTTATTCTCTATCTCAAAAAATAATTTGTTATTTTGCGGAGAAGAATATAAAACACTAAACTTAACAAACCTAGATTCCATTGGTATTTTTGGGGCAGGCAAATAGACAGACATCACTCCTAGGTCGATATAACCATTAACTAAAGATGGAGTTTTGTCAAAAGGGCTAATGAAACAAAATCTATTTTCTCTAGAGAAAGATGTTAAATCTCTCGTCTTGTCTGAATTAATATGAAAAGAGATTCTAAAAACTTTGTCTGATATCTTTTCCACAAAACAAGAAGATGGCAACATTTTTTGTAAATCATTTAAACCTATTTTGCTTTTAAGGATTAGTTCAAGTTGGCTAACGCCTGAATTGTCTTCCGCTGAAACAAACAATGCTATCTCTTCTAAAGAATTGATAATGCTAAAATCAACCGAATGTTCTCTAAAAATATTTTCTATCCTGTCGTCGTTAGCTTTAAGCCATTTTTGAGCCAAATATCCTGAATAATGAAATTTACTAAGATTTAAATGAGAGTAAAGTAGAATGTTATCAGGGACAAAATCAATTAAAGTGTCTGGAACCCAATAAAAATAGGTAGCAAAAATAAAAAGTCCTAACATTAAGACAGATAAAAAAAGAATGACAGTTTGTCTTTTTATTATTTTTTGAGACATAAGATAAGATTAAAGCATCAAACAATAGATGTCAAATAGATTAATTGTTGATTGCTTGTGAATTTCTCAACAATCAACAATCAGCAATGCTCGTTTCTGATTCTTAATACTCATCCTTTCATAACCCCAATTATCTGATTACCTAACCCATAATCTCCAAATTTCAATTGACAATCCTTCTTTTAATGATAAAATATGACTATATATCTAACTAATTAACATTTGCTAAAAAAATAAAATATTTTTGGCAGAATTAACTAATTTAATTTATGCAAGAACCATCCAAGAAAAAAGATTATTTCCAAATAATAAAATCATTACCAAAGCTTAATGAACTAGCTGAGGGAAAAGTTATAGAAATTGGTCGAAATGAAATTTATCTAGACTTAAATGGGATAGCTACAGGAGTTGTACGTGGCACCGAATTATTAGATGAGTCGGGCGATTTTTCTGACCTAAAAAGGGGAGACAAAATCTCAGCTACTGTAATTGAGCTAGAAAACGAAAAGGGTTTAATTGAGCTTTCTTTTCGTTCCGCCAGCCATAAAAAAATCTGGAATAAATTGGGAGAAATAGAAAAAGACAAAAAAAATATCAAAGTAAAAATAACAGCAGCTAACAAAGGTGGTCTAATAGTCAAGTATGGCAAGATACAAGGATTTTTACCCGTCTCTCAACTAAAAAACGAAAACTATCCTAGAGTGGAAGGTGGCAACAAAAATAAGATATTAGAAAAATTGAAAAGATTTATAGGCCAAGAAATAACTACAAAAATCATAACTGTTGACGAAAAGAACAACACTTTAGTGGTCTCAGAAAAGAATACAGACAAAAACGCCAAAAAGGATGTCATAAATAAATATAAAGTAGGAGATGTGGTAGAAGGAAAGATAAGCGGACTGGTTGATTTTGGAGCTTTTATAACGTTTGACCAGAATCAAGAAGGACTTATTCACATATCTGAGCTTGCTTGGCGTCGAATAGATCACCCTAAAGATGTAGTTGCCATTGGAGATAAAATAAAAGCAGAGATTATTGATATTACCGAGCAAGGAAAGGTGTCTCTATCTATAAAAAAGACAATTGAAGACCCGTGGTTGAATATAGACAAAAAATATAAATTAGGACAAAGGGTTAAAGGAAAGGTGTTAAAAATAAATCCCTTTGGTCTTTTCGTCGAATTAGACCCCCTTATTCATGGTTTAGCCCATATTTCTGAATTATCTGAGAAGCCAACAAAAAATATATCTGAAATCGCTCAAGTAGGAGATGTCTTAAGCTTTAAAATTGTTTCTATCGAACCAGGAAATCATAGATTAGGTCTGTCTTTAAAAAAATAACAGATAATAAGTTAAAAAATATTTAATATGAAATCTTTATTGAAAAATTTTCTAATCTTTTTTGTTGTTTTGCTAGTTATTTCTGGTTTTTTTAGCTTATTCAATGAACAAAATAAAGACATTAAAGAGATAACATTAAATGAATTAGCTCAACAAATTATTGATAAAAAAGTTAAAGAAATAACTATAGAAGAAAATAAACTAAACATTGTTTTAAACAATAACGAAAATCAATTTTCATTCAAAGAAGAAGGTCAATCCTTAAATCAATTGCTTAATAATTACAATATTCCCCCTGAAACATTAATGAATGTAAGCATTAAAGTTAAAAACTTAAAAAACAGAAACTTCCTTTTAACCGTCATTTTACCCTTTATAATTCCTATATTATTACTATTTGTTTTAATCTTTTTCTTTACTCGCAAGATGCAAGGAGCAGGGATTCAGGCTATGAAATTCGGAGAAAGCAAAGCTAAAAACGTTAATACTAAAGACAAAAAAAAGAAAACTACATTCAAAGATGTAGCTGGTATAGAAGAAGCTAAAGAAGAACTACATGAAATTGTTGATTTTCTTAAAAGACCAAAAAAATATATTGCATTAGGGGCTAAAATTCCTAAAGGTATATTGCTCATCGGCCCTCCTGGATGCGGAAAAACTTTAGTCGCAAGAGCTGTAGCAGGTGAAGCAGATGTCCCATTCTTCCACATATCTGGTTCAGAATTTGTTGAAATGTTTGTCGGCGTTGGAGCTTCGCGTGTACGAGACCTATTTAACAAAGCAAAGAAAAATCTTCCTTCAATTCTTTTTATTGACGAAATAGACGCTGTCGGTCGTCAAAGAGGATCTGGAGTAGGTGGCTCCCACGACGAAAGAGAACAAACGTTAAACCAAATATTAGTTGAACTTGATGGATTTGAACCTAATATAGGGCTAATAGTAATTGCTGCTACAAACCGTCCAGACATTCTTGACCCAGCATTACTTAGACCAGGCAGATTTGATCGAAAAGTTGTTTTAAATCTACCAGATATAAAGCAAAGAGAAGACATACTCAAAATTCATATAAAGAATAAGCCATTAAAGACAAATGTTGATATCAGAAATATTGCCGAAAGAACTGCTGGTTTTACTGGCGCAGATTTGGAAAGCTTATTAAATGAAGCAGCAATCCTGGCAGCTAAAAAGAACAAACGTAAAATTGACAATTTAGATATCTTGAATAGCATTGAAAAAGTTTTATTAGGTCCTGAAAGAAAAAGTCATATTTTAACAAAGAAAGAAAAAGAAATTGTCGCTTATCATGAAGCTGGACATGCTTTAGTTAGTTACTATATTCCTGACTCTGACCAAGTGCAAAAAATATCTATTATTTCTCGTGGTCAAGCAGCTGGCTATACGCTTAGAATGCCTAAAGAAGAAAAATCTTTACGTTCAAAATCAGAACTCATTAATGATATATCTGTTTTGTTGGGAGGATATGTTAGTGAAGAAATAAAATTTAAAGAGATAACTACCGGTGCAGCTAACGATTTGAAAAAAGCGACCCACCTAGCCAACAAATTAGTTACCGAATATGGAATGAGTAAAGTATTGGGACCTCGTACTTTTGGAGAAACGCATGAAATGATTTTTTTAGGAAGAGAAATCTCCGAAAAAAGAAATTTCTCCGAAAAAAGTGCCCAATTAATAGACCAAGAAATCTCTAAATTTATTAACTCATGCTATGAAAAAGCAAAAAATCTATTAATTAAAAATAACAAAAAGCTAGATAAAATTGCTAAAATACTCTTGGAAAAAGAAACCTTAGAAAAAGGTGAATTTGCTCAAATTATGAAATGATAACATTATGTCTATTCTTGAAATAAAAAAAATTCTAGAAAAATCTTTTATATCTGTAAAGAAAAATCCTAAATTTTGGTTTTTAGGT
>CAZTWG010000027.1:0-416 GCA_964617525.1 uncultured Gammaproteobacteria bacterium | reverse complement strand
AGATATAGTTATTAGCATATTGAATCAAATAACTATTTATTTAACTAGATTAATAAACAATATTAAAGTTCCTGTTATTTTCCAATCTAAAGAAATCTCTAATATATTTATTTTAGTTCATAATAGCTTCCAAAAAATTAATTTACCTAATATCTTTATCTTAATTACTATTGCTTTGTCGTTGTATCTAGTTTTTATGGCACAAATTATAATCATTTCTTTGGCTAAAGATTTCAACAAAAGCTCTAGCAAGTCTAAAATATCTTTTAATGAAATATTTATCAAAAGTCATAAATTTCTAGGACCAACAATAATTATTTATTTATTACTAGGAGGAATTATCTTTATTTTCCTAAACATCCCTCTTTTATTTAAGGGTTATTTAAATTCTAACGCACTCCCTAGCTGGACTATAG
>CAZTWG010000026.1:1054-7313 GCA_964617525.1 uncultured Gammaproteobacteria bacterium | reverse complement strand
TATAATATATATAATAATATTGTCCAAAAAAACTCTTTAATATTTTTAGGATATTCAAAAAATAGTTTAATACCACCTTTTATCTCTTGTCTTATATTTCTCATTTTTTTTGTTTGAGCAATCTGTACATATCCTCCGGCAGAACGAATTTTTTGCTTAAACCAATCTTTAAGATTATTAGGATATTTAACATATACTTCAGCTTTTGGGCAATATTTAATTAAATACCCCCTTTGACGAATCATTTGAGTAATCAATCCATCCTCTGAAAGCGTGTTAACTGGAATTTTATCTATAATGTTTCTAAACGCGTATAAATATCCAGAGCATGGCCAAACATCTTTTTTGATTCTCATTTGATGAGCGGCATTAGTTAAAAAATAAGACCAATATCCCAGAATAGTATTGCGTTTATTAATACTAATAGGATGACTACTAGTTGCTCCAACATTTTTATTTTTGAATGGATGTATTAAATTTTTAATTGCGTTTGACCCAATAGCAACATCACCATCAGTAGATATAATAATATTCCCCTCGGCTTCTTTAAAAGCCAAATTAAGAGCTGCTGGTTTACCCTCTCCCCTATCTTGGATATATTTGATAAAAGAATGGTGAGAAGAAAATTTTTGAACTACAGATTTAGTTTGCTCGTCTGGCCCAACAACAATTATTTCCATTTCTTTGTTATTTTTGGGTATCTGGCTTAAAATGGAATCAATTGCTTTTGGCAATGTCTTTGGCTCTTTATATGTGGTGATAACAATAGAAATCTCCATACTTTTACTATACCATTTTTTGCGCATAAACAAAATATGCTTTTGACAACTTTGTGATTTTCTATTAAAATAAATAATAGGTTTTAAAATTATTTTATATGAGGGAGGCCATTCTTTATAAGAAGTTAAGAAATAAAACGGTGCAATGTCAAGCTTGCGCTCATCGTTGTATTATTGACAATGGCCAACGAGGAATTTGTCATACTCGTCAAAATCAAAATGGTAAATTATTCAATTTAACCGATAATAAAATTATTGCTTGCCAGGTAGACCCAATTGAGAAAAAACCATTTTCTCGTTTTTTGCCAGGTACTTATGCATTGTCAATAGCAACGGTTGGTTGTAATTTTTCCTGCACTCATTGTCAAAATTGGGAAATTTCTCAAGACCCAAAAGAAAATAATGAAATTATAGGTGATGAAATATATCCAGAAGAAATTGTCAAATTAGCCATTAAATCCAAGGTTTCTAGCATTGCTTATACCTACACTGAACCAACCATTTTTCTTGGATATGCTTTAGAAACAATGAAATTAGCTAAAACGGTAGGTTTAAAAAATGTTTGGGTTAGTAATGGTTATTTCACGAAGGAAACTTTAAAAGTAATTGAACCATATTTAGATGCGATTAACATTGATTTAAAATTTTTTGACAATGACTTGTATCAAAAAGTTTGTAAGGCAAGATTACAACCAGTACTTGATACTTTAAAGTTAATAAAGAAAACAAAAATTTGGTTAGAAATCACCACCCTGATTATCCCTGGATACACTGACACAAAAGGTCAATTCAGAAAAATAGCTAAATTTGTAAAAAAAGAATTAGGCCCAGACATTCCTTGTCATATTTCTAAATTTTTCCCATGCTATAGAATGCTTGATGTGCCCCCCACTCCGACTAAACTTATAGAACAAGCTATTAATATTTATAGGCAAGAAGGCTTGAAATATGTTTATAGTGGTAATTTAAAAATAGATAAATAATAAATATGAATAGATTTACTAGTAAAGCTCAGGAAGCTATCCAGTCAGCCCATAGCATTGCTATGGAAAATAATCAGCAGCAAGTAGATGCTGTTCACTTAGCTTTAGCTTTAATCGAGCAAGAAGATGGTGTTGTTTTGGCAATCTTAAAAAAAATAGACACTAACATTGAAAAACTGAAAGAAAGAATTACCAAAACCATTAAATCTTTACCCAAAATTAAACCCGAAGAAGTAGATGGAGGATTGGCAGACCTTTATGTTACTCAATTGTTTCAAAAAACAATAATTAAAGCCAATAAAGAAGCTCGACGACTAAACGATGAATATGTTAGTACCGAACATTTATTTTTAGCTATTTTGTCAATATCATCTTCAGTTAGAGATATTTTTTTAGAGTCAAAAGTAAGATATGAAGAAGTCCTTAGCGCATTGACGGATGTCCGTAGGCATGAAAAAATAACTAATTCAGAAACAGAAAATAGATATGGAGTGCTTGAAAAATATACACTCAATCTTACCAAAATGGCTCAAGAAGAAAAATTAGACCCAATTATTGGCAGAGATGACGAGATCAGAAGGGTTATCCAAATTTTAAGTAGACGCACCAAAAATAACCCTGTTCTTATCGGAGAAGCAGGCGTTGGTAAAACTGCCATTGTAGAGGGTTTAGCTCAAAGAATCATTTCTAATGATATCCCAGAGTCTTTAAAGGGAAAAGAATTGATCTCCTTAGACTTGGGAAGTTTAATAGCTGGAGCCAAATTTAGAGGAGAATTTGAAAATCGTCTCAAAGCGGTTCTAAAAGAAGTTAAGAAAAATGCTCATTACATTCTTTTTATTGACGAATTACATACTTTGGTGGGAGCAGGAGGATCTGAGGGTTCAGTTGACGCCTCTAATATGCTTAAGCCTGCCCTAGCTAGAGGAGAATTACGTTGTATTGGTGCCACTACAATTAAAGAATATCAAAAATACATTGAAAGAGATGCTGCATTAGAGCGTCGTTTTCAAACAATTTATGTCAGTGAACCCTCTACAGAAGACACTATTGCTATTTTAAGGGGAATAAAAGAGAAATATGAAATACATCATGGTATAAGAATTTCTGACAATGCTTTGATTGCTGCGGCTCAACTTTCTCAACGATATATTACTGATAGATTTTTGCCAGATAAAGCAGTTGATCTCATGGATGAAGCAGCGTCAGCCTTGCGTTTAGAAATAGAAAGTCAGCCAGAAGAATTAGACAAAGCAAAAAGAAAATTACGTCAACTAAAAATTGAAATGACCATTCTTAAAAAAGACAAAGAGAGTAAAAGTAAATTGACGGTTTTAAAAAAACAAGTTGCTAATCTTAAAGAAAAAATTAAAGAATTTGAAATTCGTTGGAAAACAGAAAAAGATATCATCACTGGTATCCATAAAGCTAAAGAAGAAATTGATAGATTGAAACAACAGGCTGAAATTGCCGAGCGTGAAGCCAAATTACAAAAAGTAGCAGAGATAAAATATGGCAAGATTCCAATTATGGAAAAACAGATCAGCAATTACCAACAAAAATTAGCTAAAATCCAAAAAGAATCACGTATTTTAAAAGAAGAAATTGGAGAAAAAGAAATAGCCAAGGTAGTCTCTCTTTGGACGGGAATACCAGTGGTTAAAATGTTAGAAAAAGAAACGAAAAAATTAGCCAAAATGGAAAAAGAAATTCATAAAAAATTTGTTGACCAAGAAGAAGCGGTCTCAGCCGTAGCAAACGCAATTCGTAGGTCACGAGCTGGAATTGCTGAGGAAAACAAACCTATTGGTTCTTTTATTTTCTTGGGACCCAGTGGTGTTGGTAAGACAGAGCTAGCCAAAAGTCTAGCAGAGTTTTTGTTTAATACAGAAAATGCTCTTATTAAATTAGATATGTCCGAATATATGGAAAGACATACTGTTTCTAAAATTATTGGTTCTCCCCCTGGATATATTGGATATGAAGAAGGAGGTCAATTAACTGAAATCATAAGACGAAGACCTTATAGCGTGATACTTTTAGATGAAATTGAGAAAGCTCATCCACAAATTTTTAATATTTTGCTGCAAATTTTAGATGAAGGTAGATTAACTGACTCTAAGGGAAGAAAAATTAATTTCAAAAATACAGTTATTATTATGACATCTAACTTGGGAAGCGACTTAATCAGAGACTATGCAAAAAAGATGAACTTTGGTTTTGTTTCTCAAAAAGAAAAAAATAGCTCTCAAACTATAATTAAGTCTCAAATTCAAAAATCTTTACGAGAAACGTTTAAACCAGAATTTTTAAATCGTATTGACGAAATTATTATCTTTCAGGTTTTAAGCAAAAAAGTAATTAGACAAATTGTAGACCTTCAACTGAAATTAATTATAGAAAGATTAAAAGCGAAAAACATTAAATTATATGTTTCGGGAAAGGCTAAGACTCTGTTAGCTTCTCTAGGATTTGATCCAATCTATGGAGCAAGACCATTAAAAAGAATTATCCAAAAACAAATTCTTGACCCATTAGCTTTAAGAATTGTGACTGAAGAGGTTCATGATTCAAAAACCTTTAAGGTTGATGCGGAAAACGATAAAATAGTAGTAAAATAAAAGTTAATAGTTAATTACTAATTGCTGATTGTTTTAAAATAGGACAAGGATGCTTCTATTTAACAATTAACAATCAACAATTTTATTATGTCAAAATCATTAAATTATATATTATTTATTATACTTATTTTTACTTTTTTAATACCCCTAAGAACTAGGGCTTATTCTTTTGACCCAGATTATATCATTTCTGATTCAGAACTAACAGATTTCCAAACAATGGGTCAAGGAGAAATACAAAAATTTCTAGAAACGATTGGAGGAGCTTTAAAGGATTATTCAACAATTGATATTGATGGTCATAAAAAATTAGCTTCTGAAATTATTTATAGAGCCTCTCAAGATTATAAGATAAACCCACAAGTGCTTATTATTCTTTTGCAAAAAGAGAAAGGCCTTATTACCAAAAAAAATCCTACCAATGATGAATATAATTGGGCTACTGGCTTTGCATGCTATGACCACAGAGGACCTGTTAAACGTTTTAGGGGTTTTGCTGCGCAAATAGATAGAGCTGCTTGGCGTTTAAACTATTTCTTAGAGCATCCTTGGGAATTTACTTTTCGTTCTGGCCAAACTTATAGAGTTGACTGGCAAAAGGTAATTCCACAAAATTCAGCTACCGCAGCTTTGTATAATTATACTCCACATATCCATGGTAATAAACTTTTTCGTCAATTATGGCAAGATTGGTTTGCTCTGGCGGGAGGAAGCATAGAAGAAGGTTCTTTGGTTAGACTAAAAAACGAAGCAGGAGTCTGGTTAATTCAAAACAATAAACGCCGTCCGTTCCATTCAGCAACTGTTTTTTTGATGAATCATCAATTCGAGGATGTAAAAATAGTTAGCCAAAATGAATTAAAAGATTATGAGGTCGGAGAAGTAGTTGGCTTCCCTAACTATTCTTTGGTTAGCCTAGGGGGAGAAATATTTATGTTAGCCAATAAAGAAAAAAGGCCCATTTCTTATAAAATGTTTAGAGCCATTGGATTTAATCCTGAAGAAATTGTTGAGGTAGAAGAAAATGATATTTCCTTTTACCAAAATGGAGAAAGAATTAGCTCCCCTTATCCAACTGGCGCCTTGTTGCAAGACGAGGATTCTAAAAGTGTCTATTATGTTAAGGGTAACATAAAGCAACCAATTGTGGATGCAACAATTTTAGATAATAATTTTCCTTATAACAATATTGTTAAAGTAAGTGCTTTAGAGTTATCAAAATTTGAAACTGGCCCGCAAATTAAATTTAGAGATGGGACACTTTTAAAAACTCCTAACTCCCCTAGTGTGTATGTTATTAGTCATGGAAAATATTGTCCTATTTTTTCTGCTGAAACGTTTGAAGCTATGGGATATCAATGGAATGCCATTATCAATGTTAGGGAGGATGTATTAAATTTACATTCTCCGGGAGAAATAATCAAAATTTAACAAAAAATATTAGATTGCAAAAAGGTTTTGAGACATTGTCTCCAAACCTTTTTATTTGCGTATTGTTAGAAATTTTTAGGATTTCCAGTATTCCAATGCTACTTTTAGTTCTTTATGATTACGGGCATAAACCTTAATTGGTATACCTTTAACAACTGCTTCAACTGATTGTGTCGCTGCCTTAGCCCCAGCTACACTTCCCTGTGGATGACCGTGCAGTCCTCCGCCAAAGTTAATGACTAAATTTTTTCCTAATATTTCAACTAATTTTGGGACTAAACCTGGGTGGAGGCCTCCAGAAGCAATAGGGAGAACTGGTTTAATTGACCCCCAGTCTTCGCGCAACTTATCAAATTCTTCCCAGTCTTCTTTTAATAAAGCTTCCTACAATATCGCCAACTAATGCACCAAATCCAAGTAGAAATCCGCGCCAGATAACTACCAA
>CAZTWG010000026.1:0-1044 GCA_964617525.1 uncultured Gammaproteobacteria bacterium | reverse complement strand
CTACAGACCTCTTCGGCTGTTCCTTCCATTTTGCCAACTACAGTCCCAGTATGAAGTTGGTCTATCCCAGCTAAACGAGATAAATTCGCTAGCACCAACATAGAAATACCATGCTTTTTGTTTCTTGTAAAAGTTGAATGGCCTGCTCTGTGTCCGTGGATAATTAGATCCAAATTTTGGTTTCTTAATTCTTGGACTGCAGCCCATCCAGCGCTAATAATATCAATCATAATGCATCTACCACCTAATTTCTTAACTAGCTTAGCCCTTTTGATCATAGTGCTAACAGGAGCTGTAACATTAAAAACATAAATCTTTTTTTGGCCAGTTTCTCTTTCTACTTGTTTCTTTAAA
Organism: uncultured Gammaproteobacteria bacterium; assembly: GCA_964617525.1. GTDB lineage: Bacteria > Patescibacteriota > Patescibacteriia > UBA2591 > UBA6264 > JAIPGN01. Next base: position 690 of record CAZTWG010000026.1, on the reverse strand, counting down.
GCTAAAACTTTTTTAACCCTATCTTCAAACTTATTGAAAGCTAGGCTTGTTAGATTTTCGTCATCTTTTATAAGGTCAACGCCATTTTTGAAAATTTTTGCTGCCAAATTAGCATTCTGTGTAGAAGTTAATCCAACCTTTGGTTTCATAATACAACCAATTATAGGTCTGTTATAAATATTTAATATTTTTCTTATTCCTGCAATTCCCCATCTTGGACCATCAAATTGGTCAATATATTTTTTCGGAAATTCAACATCTTTCAAACGCAAGTTCTTTACAGCCTTCATACTGAATATATTACCAGCAATACTGGATAGAAGTTGGGGAATACTTTTTGGTTCAAATAAACTTAATGGATAAGCAATCTTGAAAATTCCTGTTTTTTTGTCTAAATAAAAAATCCTTGCCGCTAATCTTCCAAAAACTTTATCTGATAAAGTTGTTAATTTAGTCCATGTTCCAATAGACGATTCTCCTGCGACTTGTTGCGCTAGATCCTTTAAAGATGTTTTTGACTCTCCATAAAAAGTAGCAATGATTTCGTTATTGTAGTCTGGTTTGTAGTTTAATTTTAAATAACTATTTGTTTTTCCCATATTCTTTAATTATTTTAATAAAAAGGGATAATTTTCTCCAACTACTTTTTCTATATTTTTTGGTTTAATAATCCCCTGTTCGCATATAATC
>CAZTWG010000025.1:2887-7357 GCA_964617525.1 uncultured Gammaproteobacteria bacterium | reverse complement strand
ATTTTGAATATGTTGAAAATTATTTAAATAACGCCGAACAAAAATTAAAAATAGTTAACCCCTTGCGTCAACTAGAATTAGGTTATAGTATTGTTAGCTTCCAAAATAAAATTGTTAAAAGTATAAAATTATTAAAAAAAGATGACAAGATTGATGTAAGGTTGGAGGATGGTAAATTAATTACTCAAATTAATAAAATTATTGAATAAATATGGAAAATAACAAACTAAAAGAATCTTTTAAAAAACTAGAAGCTATTGTTAAATGGTTTGACGAGCAAAAAGAAATAGATGTAGAGGCTGGTTTAGAAAAGGTCAAAGAAGGAAGTGTTCTTATAAAAGAAAGCAAAAAACGTCTTAAGTCTTTGGAAAATGAATTTGAAAGTGTAAAAAAAGAAATTGCTAAAGAAATTTAAAATAATATGAAATACGATGTAGCTGTAATTGGTGGTGGGCCAGCAGGAATGATGGCAGCCGGCCGAGCAGGAGAAAAAGGGGACAAGGTTGTTCTGATAGAAAAAAATAGAAAATTAGGATTAAAACTTTTGATTACGGGCAAAGGACGTTGTAATGTTACGCACAATGGAACGAATTTAAGAGAATTTATAGATAAATTTGGCTCAAATGGCAAATTTCTTTTTTCACCTTTATCTAAATTTAGCATAGAAGATACTATTCGTTTTTTTGAAAAAAGAAAAGTCTATTTAAAGGTTGAAAGGGGGAATAGGGTTTTCCCCGTTAGTAATAGTTCTCGAGATGTAGTTCGGGCGCTTGTTGGTTATTTAATGAAATCTAAGGTAAGTATAAAAACGGGGTCTGAGGTTAGAAAAATAAAGCCTTCTTCTAAAAAAATTATTTTAAAAAATGGAGAAGAAATTTTAGCTGATAATTTTATAATCTGCACTGGGGGGAAATCTTACCCCATTACTGGTTCTACGGGAGATGGTTATCGTTGGTTAGAAAAATTGGGACACACCATAAATGAACTACGACCAGCATTAACTCCTTTAATTTTAAAAGAGAAATTTATAAAAGAATTAGAGGGGTTGAGCTTAAAAAATGTTGATATTAGTTTATATAAAAATAATAAAAAAATTGATTCTCGCTTCGGGGAAGCTATTTTTACCTCTCGTGGAATAAGTGGGCCAATTATTTTAGATTTAAGTAAAAGTGTTGGACTAGAAATATCAAAAAAGGAAGATTTAATTTTACGTATTGACTTTAAGCCAGCTCTAGATTTTGCAAAATTAGATTTAAGGATTCAAAGAGATTTTAAAAAAACAAATAATAAAATTTTTAAAAATAGTCTTAATGATTTGTTACCCAAAAAACTTATACCTATTATTTTGAGGCTATCTGGCATTAATTTGGGGAAAAAGGTTAATTTGATCACTGGATTAGAGAGAAAGAAAATATTACATTTATTAAAAGAATTTGATTTACATATTAAAGGATTGGACGATTATCACAAAGCTATTATTACTTCTGGTGGGGTTAAATTAAACGAAATTGACCCGTTAACAATGAAATCAAAAATAGTTTCTAACCTTTCTTTGGCTGGAGAAGTTTTAGATTTAGATGGACCAACAGGAGGGTATAATTTGCAGGTTTGTTGGACTACCGGATATGTAGCGGGGGATAGAGCTAAAATTTGACATATTCCAAAAAAAATGCTACACTTAATTTACTTTAAGTAAGAGGAGGTAAAAATGAAAAAAATGAAGTGCCCCACTCTTTTTTTATTTTTTCAATAAAAAAAAGAAAGTGGAGGAAAAATGGAAATCTTTAAAATTATGGTTGTTCTTTCTCTCGAGCTGTTGCAAGACGCTTGTCGTACGAGAAAAATAATCGTTCTACCCATTGCGTACAAAGGGTGCAATGGGAAAGAGAGAAAATCTTACATCAATGTATTCCTTGAGAAGGTTAATCCTTTAGGAGAAAGAGGAGACTCTTACTTCAAGGGGCAAACAGTCCCTACTAACGGGGAAGAACCAACTCTTATTGATGGCTTTACATCAGTAAAACCAATGGGAAAAATAAACGGCCATGGTCGTTTAATGGTTTACAACGATGAATAACTTCATTACATTAACGGGAGGCCTTCGGGCCTCCTATTCCTTTTGTTTTACAACAATAAAGTTATGCACAGTTTTATATTGTTTGAAAATTTAAACGTGCTACTATATTGATGGTGCTTGTCTTAGAATTTCGGTTCTTTCGGTGGATAGAAGGTTTTCCTTTTTGATGCCAGACGAGCACCACTTTTTTTATTTCTAGAAATTTAGTATAATTAGTTATATGAATACACTTCTAATAAAAAATGCTATTTTCTCGGATAAATCAAAAAAAGATATTTATATCGAAAATGGATATATTGTTAAAATATCTAAAAGGATAAACAAAAAAGCAAATAAAGAAATTAATTGTTATGGCAAAAAAGCAATTCTGCCAGGTTTAATTAATGGGCATACGCATTCAGGTATGTCTTTTTTGCAGGGATACGCAGATGATTTGCCATTGAAAGAATGGTTAGAGAAAAAAATTTGGCCAGCAGAACAAAAAATGGACTCTGAAGACATCTATTGGGCAACGAAATTAGCATGTTTAAAGATGATAAAAACTGGCACTAGTTGTCTCAATGATATGTATCGGATGCCAAAAGTAGCTGTAAAAGCAATAACAGAAATGGGCTTAAGGGCTGTAATTGGCTTATTGCTTATAGATATTGAACCAGAAGGCAGCAAAAGGGTTATAGAAAAAAATTGGGAAATATTTAAAACACATAATTATAAAAATATATCTTTTTCAGTAACGCCGCATGCAATTTATACTGTTTGCAAAAAGAATCTTATATGGGCGAAAAATTTCGCAAAAGAAAACAATTTGTTAATTCACATTCATTTATCAGAAACAGAAAAAGAGGTCAATGATTGCATCAAAAAACACGGAATGCGACCAGTTGAATATTTGGATGATATTGGATTTTTGGGCGAGAATTGTCTTTTAGCTCATTCTATTTGGTTATCCACCAAAGAAATAAATATTTTAAAAAAAAGAAAGTGTAGTGTGATATATAACCCTTGCTCTAATATGAAATTAAGCTCAGGTATTTTTCCTTATTCTGAACTAAATAAAGCTGGGATTAATATTTGCTTGGGGACAGACAGTTCCGCTTCTAATAATAACTTGGATTTGTTTGAAGAAATGAAGTTTGCCTCGTTACTACAAAAGGTATATAATAAAGATTCCTCAGCCATGTCAGCGAAAGAAACCTTTAAAACGGCTACGCAAAATATTGCCAAAGCCTTAAAAATAAACACAGGGGAACTAAGGGTAGGTAAATTAGCTGATTTAATGCTAATTGATTTAAAAGGTATCTGTTTAACCCCGAATTATGATATTTTGTCTAATATAGTTTATTCTTGTAATGGAGATTGTGTATCTGACGTTATATGCAATGGTGAGATTTTAATGCGTAATCGCCAAGTTAAAGATGAAGATAAAATTATAAAACAAGCTCAAAAAAGAATTAAAAAAATATTTAGTAAAAACAAAGGTCGTGGTAAAAGAAAAACTAAACATTAAAATATTAAAATATGCCAATTATAGGAATAATTATATTCATTATTTTAATTTCCGTTAAGCAAATCAATCAATATGAAAAGGGCGTAAAATTTACTTTAGGGAAATATACGTGCACAATGGAACCAGGTTGGAGAATAGTTCTACCAATTTTCCAATCTTATAGTAAAGTAGACTTAAGGGTAAAAGCAGTGGATGTGCCAAACCAAGAAGCAATTACTAAGGATAATATCTCGGTTAGTGTTAATGCTGTTATTTATTATAAGGTGACTCATGCAGAGAAAGCGATTTTGGAGGTGGAAAGATTTTACTATGCTATTTCTCAATTAGCTCAAACAACAATGAGAAACGCGGTAGGACAAGTTAGTCTAGACCAATTACTCTCAGAGAGAGAAAGCGTTTCAGAGAACATTAGGAGCGTTATTGACAAAGCCACAGACCCTTGGGGCATTAAGGTAGATAATGTAGAGTTGAAAGATATAACATTGCCAGAGGAAATGAAAAGAGTTATAGGTAAGCAGGCAGAGGCAGAGAGAGAAAAAAGAGCTATTATTATTAAAGCAGAGGGGGAAGTTATGGCCGCTAATAATATGGCTAAGGCAGCTCGTACTTTAGCCAGCTCTTCTGGAGCCCTTCACCTCAGAACGCTTCAATCTATTAATGATATTAGTTCAGACAAGTCTAACACAATTATTTTTGCAGTTCCTTTAGAAGTTTTGAGAGCTTTTGAGGGTAATAATAGTAAAATATCATTAAGCAAAAAAACAGAAAATCAACAAAATTAATAAAGAAATAATCTATTTAGGGCTTTAAGAAATCACTCTTGAAGCCCTTTTTTTGAGTTTAGCTTGATGTTTATTCTGTTTTTGATAAAATAAGAATCTGCTCC
>CAZTWG010000025.1:0-2787 GCA_964617525.1 uncultured Gammaproteobacteria bacterium | reverse complement strand
CAGAACCTTGTTATTCGCTAGGCTCATAATTAAGAATTAATGATTAAAGAAGAAAAAATAACACAAGGAATTATAGGTATTTATAAACCAGTTGGGGTTTCGTCTTTTGATGCAATCAGGCGCTTGCGCATGCTTACTGGCATTAGAAAGATCGGTCATGCTGGGACTTTAGACCCCTTAGCAAAAGGGGTCTTGGTTGTCGGCATAGGCAAAGAAGCGTGCAAATCTTTGGCTGAAAATGTAAAAAAAGAAAAAGAATATTTAGCTGTTATAAAATTAGGGCAGGAAAGCTCAACTGATGATGAAGAAGGGGTAAAAAAAATTATTAAAATTAATGAAACGCCAGAATTAGAGCAAATAAAGAAAATTATTCCTAAATTTGAAGGTATAATCTCTCAAATTCCACCCATTTTTAGTGCTATTAAAGTTAATGGTCAGCGTGCTTATAGTTTAGCTAGAAAAGGTAAAAGTTTTTCCTTAAAATCTCGGAAAATAGAGATAAAACAGATAGAATTGTTAGGATATAAATGGCCAAAATTGCGTTTAAGGGTCATAACTGGCCCTGGCGTTTACATTAGGGCATTGGCTCGTGATATAGGCAGAGAATTGAATTGTGGTGGATATTTGGCTAGCCTAGAAAGAATAAGGGTAGGGGAGTTCACTAGCAAAAAAGCGAAATATATTTATGAATAAAAAAAAGATTAGAATTGGCTTATTAATTAGTATTGTTGTAATTATTTTTGCAATTATTTTTATTTTTTTAATTAGAGGAGGGGAAAGTAAAGAAAATAATCCTTCTGTTGAGCCAATTATTGATTCTGAACCAGAATTTAACTTAATAGAACATTACATTCAGCCCAGAGAATCTTTTGTTAACTTATATAACATCTTGGGTCTTACTCCTAGCGATATGCAAAACCTTGTTTTTGCTGCAGAGAATGTTTATGATCTGAGCAAAATTAAGGCTGGGAATCCAATTCGTTCTTTTTTTGACCCATCTAATAATAAATTTGTTAAATTAGAATATCAAATTGATGATCAAAGTTTTTTAAAGATAGAAGAAGACATTAACGGTGAGTTAAAGGCAAGGATAATAAAAATTGAATATGAAACTCGGCTAAATTCAACCAAAGGGGTTATTAAAGATTCTCTATTTCAATCTGGTAAAAGATTGGGGCTCAAGGATAAAACTATTATTGAATTAGCGGATATTTTTGCATGGGATATTAATTTTGCCCTAGAAATTAAAAAAGGAGACGAATTTAATGTGCTATACGAGGAATACTACCTAAATGGAGAGTTTGTTAAGCCAGGAAAAATTTTAATAGCTTATTTTAAAAATCAAGATAAAGACCATTGGGCTGTTTTTTATAAAGACCAAAACAATAATATTGATTATTATGATTTAAATGGGAGCAATTTACGCAAACAATTCTTAAAGTCTCCCTTAAAGTACAAATATATCTCTTCTTATTACAGTTTACATCGCTGGCATCCTATTTGGAATGTATATACAACTCACAGAGCTATCGATTTTGCTGCTCCATGCGGTACTCCAGTTTCAGCAGCTGGAGATGGAATAATCACTTTCATGGGTTGGAAGAATAACGTTTATGGTAGGACCGTAGAGATTAGTCACAACAATGCATATAAAACTCGTTATGGGCATTTATCAGCTTATTCGCGTGACATTAAGTATGGCTCTAAGGTTTCTCAGGGACAAGTCGTAGGTTTTGTGGGTACTAGCGGGGCATCAACTGGCTGTCATCTAGATTACACTATGTTTAAGTACAACCAACCCATTAACCCGTTAATTCAAAATTTTGACCCCGTTAATCCAATTACAAAGGAAAATATGGGTAATTTTGAATTTGAAAGAGATAATTTAATGAATGTCTTGGCTGATGAAGACGATATAAACAAAACACCAATTTAATTGTTGTTTTTGTTAATATTTTACGGTACTATATATGGTAGAATAGTTTAATTAATTTGAAGTAATTTGTTATGAAAGCTTGTTGTACAAAATACAGAGAGGGGAGAGGAATTAAAGATGGTAAAGAAATAATCATGGGAGGAAAGGAGGCGCTAAGCGTCGTGCCATGGTGGGTGTTTGTCCAGTATCTGGCACAAAAATGTTTAGTTTCTTGCCTAAATCGTAAAAAGATTCTATCTAATCTTTTTAAGTTTTCTAATTATAAAATATTTATGGTCTCGTTCTATTTAGAATAAAAGAGTTTTTATGCTACTTAAATATATAAAGTCCTTAAACTTAAGACAAAAGAATTTTAACGGTGCCCGTCACCCTTCGTTAATTTCATCTAGAGTCAAAACTAGCAGAAGGTATATAAAAGAAAAACGTTTGAATAGAATCAAACTTTTAATATTAATATTTTCTTTAATATTATTTTTAGGATTTTTGGTTTATATTGTATTTTTTTCTTCCCTTTTTAAAATAAAAAATATTGAAATTAATAAAATAGTTAGTTATGGGTTGATGTCTAATCAAGAAATAGAAGATTCTTTGCAAAGTTTTATTAATCAAAGTCACAACAATCTAATTTTCATGAAGTGTTCATCGTGGCAAAGGTGGGCTAGCGATGACTCTCGTTTAGAGTCTTTGAGTATTAGAAAAAAATGGCCTAATTCTATAGAAATAAACTTACGAGAAGCGCAACCCTTAGCTATTTTGAAGATTTTGGGTGATAATCAACCTTATTATCTAAATAAGCGTGGAGGCGTGATTAAGGCTCCTCTAGCGACCATATCAAGTGAATTAGAGAACAG
>CAZTWG010000024.1:0-7411 GCA_964617525.1 uncultured Gammaproteobacteria bacterium | reverse complement strand
GCTCTTGCTAAATTAGCGTTCAATTTAAAAAATAATAGCCCAAATACTAATATAATAAAAATAACTTTCTTTTTATTATCCAACATAATGTTCTAATGATGCTTAATTTGTTAAATTGACTCTTTTAACACAATATTTAATCGCTTGTTGAATTGTCTTCTGCCCAGATAAAACATTTTCTATCATTTCCTGAAATGCCTCTTTCACCAAAGAATATTTTTTTCCTTGATACCAAGTTTTAGCAGTTAAAACGCTAGAAGCAAATGGCATTAAATCAAAATCTTCTAGTTGAGATTGAATTAAACTGCGATGAGCAGTCGGTCTTTTCGCTTTTTCTATAAAAGTCTTAGCATTTTGCGCCTCAGTGGCATGTAAGACAAATGCCCACGCTTCATATGGATGCTTTGTTTTCTTGGAAACTGTTTCTATCCAATAATTAGCATAATTTACTTCTTTTAACGAGCTACTAATTTGAGGAACTTTCGTAACATCAAAATTCAACTTAGGAGCTTGCTCTTTTATTAGAGACAGATAATCAGAATAACCAAATAAAAAAGCAGTTAATCCCTGAGTAAAAGCGCTTACTGAATCAGGCATTTGCTCATTCCAACTATAAGTTTCTTGAGATGGGCTGGCAAAACTAAGATAAAAACGAAGAGCTTCTTGTCCCGGGAAATAAGTATTATCATTCAAAAGAGGCTGGTCAAAAACTGCTTGTCCGTTTTCGTTAACTATAGAAGTGCCATTTTGCAACATTAATAAAGATAAAATATCTGTATAGTTCTCAATGTTATTAGCCGTTCCCAAAGAAACGCCAGAACGAATGAAATTTCCGTAAGCGTCCCAAAGATTTAATATCCTTACTTGATTTATAAATTCTTGCCAAGTTTGTGGTGGACTAACAATACCTGCCTCATTTAAAATATCACGATTATAGTAAAGAGCCAAAACATCTAAAGATAATGGCAAACCGTAGATTTTGCCATCAATCAAAACATCGTTAGAAACCGTTTCCACGAAAATTTCTTTTAAATCTCTTAAATTTAATGCTTTTTTCTTTTCTTCTATAATTTTAGGCTCTTTTTTAATCGTCCCTGCCATAATCTGACGAGTCATTATTATTTCCTGAGAAGGTTTTAATGGTAAAATTTTAGTTTGATATTTTCCTAACCAATTCTTAGGAATAGAAAAAATATCCGGACCCCTATCTTCAGCCCAAGCTTCCAAAAGCGCTTGTTCATATTCCTCTGGTCGGATTAAATTATAAGTAATAGAAATGTGTGGATAAAGTTTCTGAAAACTTTGTATTATATCTGAGAAAGCATCTTTTCCGTCTTGAGCTCTCCAATAAACTAAATTAATAGGCTTAATTCTTTCTTTCATCTTTTTAGACACGCATTTACATCCAAACCCTGAGCTAACCAAAGAAATAACAATCAGAGAGATAATAAAAATTTGCATTTTTTTGTTTTTCAACATATTTCTATAATACCACCTTTTCAAAACTTGCCAATAGCCAATTGTAATTTAGGTCTAATTATGCTAAAATTAAAAAACCTTAAAAATCTCAATATGATAAACAAAAAAAGGAAAAACAAAACATGGAAAAAAAGACCAATTACGAAATCTTCCAAAAGGGTTTCTGTTCCTAGGAAAAGGAAAGCAAAAACTTGGAAAAAAAGGTCGTTAATTCCAAAAAAGAAAATAAAATATTCTTCTTATTTTGGGAAGAAAATTTTAATTGTAGTATTGTTTCTGTCCTTGTTGTCTAGTGCTTTAATAGCAATAACATTTGCATGGATTAATCACAATTTACCACAACCAGATAAACTACTTCAGAGAGAGGTCGCTCAAAGTACTAAAATATATGATAGAACAGGCAAAACCATTCTTTATGAAATATTTGCCAACGAGAAAAGAACTATAATTGATTTGTCGAAAATTCCTCAAAACTTAATATGGGCAACTATTGTAGTGGAAGATAAAGGATTCTTTCAACACCAAGGATTTGATTTACAGGCTATCCTTCGCTCCATAATCATTGATGTATTGCAAGGCGGGAAAGTGCAAGGAGGCTCAACCTTAACTCAACAATTCGTAAAAAATGCTTTTTTAACATCAGAAAAAACGTATATCCGCAAAATAAAAGAACTATTACTAGCTTATCAAATTGAAAAAAAGTTTTCAAAAAAAGAAATATTACAAATGTATTTTAATGAAATTCCTTACGGATCAAATGCCTATGGGATTGAAGCAGCTAGTCAAATCTATTTCAATAAATCGGCTTGCGACTTAACCCTTGATGAATCAGCTCTTTTGGCGGCAATCACGAAAGCTACCACCTATTACTCTCCTTACGGAGGCAACAGAGAAAAATTAATTGAACGCCGAAACTTTATATTAAGAACGATGGCTGCAGAAGGATATATTACCGACGTAGCTTCAAAGCAAGCTCAAAATATAGATACTTTAGGAAAAATAGTTCTCAAACATGAAAACATTATTGCCCCACATTTTGTAATGTATGTTAAAAAACAATTAATTGAAAAATACGGGCAAAGACAAGTAGAGCAAGGGGGGTTAAAGGTTATCACTACATTAGATATAAACAAACAAAATATTGCTGAAGAGATAATAACTCAACGCGCAGAAAGAAACGAAAAAATCTTTCAAGCTTCAAATGCAGCATTAGTTAGTATTGACGTGCCGACAGGAGAAATTCTTTCTTGGGTAGGTTCTAAAGATTTTTTTAATAAAGAAATTGACGGACAAGTAGATATTGTTACTTCTAGTCGTCAACCTGGATCCTCTTTTAAACCCATTGTATATGCTGCAGCTTTTGAAAAAGGACTTACACCTGATACTATTCTTTTTGACGTAGAAACTAACTTTGGTCCAGCAGGGGGGGGAGATTATATCCCTAAAAATTATAATGAAAAATATTATGGACCAGTAACTATCCGTAAAGCTTTGGCTGGTTCTTTAAATATTCCTGGGGTTAAAGCTCTTTATCTTACTGGCATCAAAAATTCTCTTGACTTAGCTAAAAAAATGGGCTACACAACACTTACCGAACCTGATCGTTATGGGCTTTCTCTGGTTTTGGGTGGAGGAGAGGTTAAGCTTCTGGAGCATACAGCTGCATTTGGCATATTCGCTAGAGAAGGAAAAAAAATACCAACTACTTGTATCTTAAGGGTAGAAAACAATCAAGGAAAAATATTAGAAGAAACTGATACTAAATTCGTAGAATCACAACAAGTAATATCTATCCAAACTGCTCGCCAAATAAACGATATTTTATCTGACAACCAAGCTCGCAGTTATGTTTTTGGAGAAAAAAGTTCACTCACTTTGGCCAATAGACCCGTAGCTGCGAAAACTGGGACAACTAACAATTCTAGAGATGCGTGGACGGTTGGCTATACACCTAATTTAGTCACTGGCGTATGGGTAGGAAACAATAATAATCAGATTATGGTAGGTAAGGCAGATGGGTCTGCTCTAGCTGCGCCTATCTGGAATGAATTTATGAAAAAAGTATTGTCCGATACGCCAGTTAAAAAGTTCAACTCTCCAGAAGAAATCCAAACCGACAAACCTATTCTTAATGGAAAAATTCCCGAAGATACCATTACGCTTAAAATTGATAAAGCATCTCAAAAATTAGCTACAGAATTAACTCCAATATCTTTTGTAGAAGAAAAAACTTTCCAAAATTATTACTCTATTCTAAACTACGTAGATAAGGATGACCCCCAAGGTCCAGCGCCGTCTAATCCATCTTTAGACCCACAATATAAACGTTGGCAAGAAGGAATTGCCGAATGGCTTAACAAAAATCCTGACAAAGCGGGAGCTCCACCCACAGAATATGACGATTTACATGTTCCCGCCAACGAACCTTTTCTTACCATTCTATCGCCATCAAATGGAGAAGAAATTAATAAACAAATATTAGGAATTAGTATTAAGGCCTCGTCAACGAGGGGGATAAAGAAAATAAAATGTTCTGTGGATAACATAGTATTAGATATTATTGAAGTCAATGCAGAAAACTCAGGGCAAGAAGAAGAAAGAATATGTGAAGTTAATCTATCGGGATTAAACGCCGGAATACATAAAATTAAAGTTTCCGTTTTTGACGACATAGATAACTACAAATCTAAAGAAGTTTGGATAAAAACTTTATCCTCATTTGTTATGAAAATAAATTGGATAAGACCTCTTTCTGGACAAACAATCTATCAAAAAAATTTCCCCACCAATCTTTCTTTAGCTATTCCAGTCCTGAGTGTCCAAAAAATTAAATTCTTTGACCAAAAATTAGGGGAAAGCTCTAATTTGTTAGGAACTATTTTCTCTCCAGAAAGTGCAGGAATAATAAATTTCCCTTGGACTATGGCTGACATTGGCTCACATAAAATATGGGCAGAAGTCATTGATGTAAACGGAAAAATTCTAGTAACTGACAAAATAGAGATAGAAATAAAATAACTAACCCAACTCATTGGGTTAGTATATAAATTACAAAGGATATAAGGATTCTTTGTTTTTTTATTTCTCTACCACTATTATTACTTTTTCGCCCTGCAAACTAACTTCTTCTGCCTTTTCGTCATTAGAAAGAAATTTAGACTCTTTTATGGAAAATGGCCAATCATGAATGGCATTAAAAAAAACATCACTAGAATAAGAAAAATTTTCTCCATTACGTGTACCAGGGTCATTGGTAATTATGTCTTTTTTATTGTATCCGACAACAACTAACATATGATAGGCGGGTCCGGGAGTACGATAGTATGGGTTCCCTAGCAATCTACCAGCTGTTGGAACAATAACTAAATTACCTTTATTTAGTTCTTTCTTTATGTCATCAACGGAATTTACAAAAGTATAATATATTTTTTCAATCTCAAAATATTTATTAGCTAGCTCTACTACTTCTTGTGAATTAAGGTCAAAATGTCCGCCCCAATTCTCTTTTTGCCAGACAACTGAATCTAAAATCTTCTGGTTCAATTCTTGTTTTTCCAAAACTTCATTTTTGATCCAAGATTCTGCCATAATCAACGAAGCTTCCTCGCAAGCTTCGTTATGTAAATCGTCCCACTTAGCAAAAGGAGATTGAACGTAAAAGGGAACATCTATTTTAACTTTTGGCCTTAAAATAGAATCAGCCTCTTCTTCTTTCGGCAATTTTTCTAATAAAATTGGCTCTACATTAATTGGCTCTTTTCCCTTTGTCATTAAATTATCTTCTTGTATTTTATTATTTGTTGATTGCTCTGTATTTGTTGGTCTAGATAGCAAAAGATTGAGTACTCCGATTAAACTCATTCCTAAAAGAGCAATAATACCAATAAAAGCAAATAACTTTTTCATAAATTATTTATTATATTGTTTTTTGTAATAATCACGATATTCACCTGTTTTAATCCTTTTCCACCATTCCTGATTTTTTGTATACCATTTAATGGTTTTTTCCATTGCGTCTTCAAAGGTATGTTCTGGTAGCCAACCTAATTCTTTTTTAATTTTAGAAGCATCAATGGCATATCGCTTGTCATGAGCTTTACGGTCAACAACATATTCAATTTTTTCTTCGTTAAAACCCAAGATTTCCAATATTTTACGAGTAATCTCCATATTAGTTCTTTCTTCATCTCCCCCCACGCAATAAGTTTCTCCAATTTTGCCCTTATGCAATACCAAATCTATGGCATGACAATGGTCCTCAACATAAAGCCAATCTCTAATATTTAAACCATCCCCATAAATAGGAACCTTCTCTCCCTCTAAAAGATTCGTTACAAACAAAGGAATTAACTTCTCTGGGAATTGGTATGGCCCATAATTATTAGAACAATTTGTTATAGTAATTGGTAGTCCGTGCGTATAAAAATAAGAACGAACAAGATGGTCGCTTGCCGCCTTAGAAGCAGAATAGGGACTATGAGGATCATAAAGAGATTTTTCGCAAAAATATCCAATAGACCCTAAACTACCAAATACTTCATCGGTTGAAACGTGGTGAAACCTTTTGTTATATTTTTGAGCTGCATTTAATAAATTAACCGTTCCCAATATATTTGTTTTAATAAAGGGAGAAGAATCCAAAATAGAACGATCTACATGACTCTCTGCCGCAAAATGTACAATTGCATCGCAATTTTTTATTAAATTATCAACTAATTCAACATCACAAATATCACCTTTGACAAATTTGTAATTTACATTATTTTCAACTTCTTTTAAATTTTCTAGATTTCCGCAATAAGTAAGCGCGTCTAGATTGGTTATTTGGTAATCTGAATATTTTTTTAAAATATAATGGATAAAGTTAGAACCAATAAAACCAGCTCCTCCAGTTACTAATAATTTCATAATTAAAACACATTAATTTTTGTATAATAGTATTTAATTTCAAGGTTCCTGAGCAAAGCGAAGGGTTCTTCTAATTAAAACACTACAAATTATTTATTTTCAGTCTCCCAATCAAAAGCTATACCAGCATCGTCAAATGGAATGCGTTCTTCGTCGGGATTTTTGGCGTCATAATCTTCGCTTGTGTGATATAAAAGTCCTGCTCTCTTGACACCTAAAACTCTATAGCCATGCGCTACTCTTGGCGGAATAAGTATTAGCAAAGGTTTGTCCTCCCCAGCATAAATTACTTGTGTCTGTTTAAAGGTTGAAGAGTTTTCTCGAGTATCATACAAAACAACCTGTATATTACCTTTAAGCGGAAACCACACGTCATATTGTTTTTTATGCCAGTGAAAAGCCTTAATAACCCCTGGATACGTTTCAGTATAACTAGTTTGTTTTACCTCTTTAAATGTTTCTTCCCCAAATTTAATAATCTCAGAAAAAAAACCTCTATCGTCAAAGTGCCGTTCAATTTTTTTAATTTTAACCCCTTGTATTGTCATAATGTTATAATTAATTATATTTATTTAAAAACCCAAAATTTATGTAAATGAAAACGTATTAACATTATTACAAAAGCGGTAATTGCCTTAGCAACAATGTCGTGCCAACCAAAAGTTTTAACGAAAAACCCAAAAAGAAATTGATAAAGAAACAAACCAACAACTAATACTATATAAAAACTAATACATTGATGCAATGCCTTTTTTTTCCCGCCAGTGAAAGTCCATTTTTTGTTTAATGAAAAATTGACCGTTGAAGCAATGACCATTGCCATAAAATTTGCCCACAAATAGTGAGTTTGTCCAAAAGCAAAAAATCTAGTTAAGGAAATATAAATAAGAAAATCAATCAAAGTAGAAATCGATCCGATTGAAAGAAATTTAATAAATTGTCTGACATAAAGACTTCTTCTTGCAAAAGGTAGTTTTATGACAACTTTCGTTAGCCAAAAATATTTTAACTTTAAGATTGAATT
>CAZTWG010000023.1:2465-7437 GCA_964617525.1 uncultured Gammaproteobacteria bacterium | reverse complement strand
AAAATGATTGATGATTATGGTTTTTTATTTGAGCGTTTAAGTTAATTTTTATGAAAAGAATTTTTATTAGCGAAATAGAAATACTTTTTTCTCAACTCAATAAAGTTTTGAAAAAGCGTCACAAAAAAATGCCAGGATTCAGAACTCGATATCCTAATGTTTTAGAAAGTTCTCTGGTAGTACCCTTTGAAGAGTTTGGAGGACAGCCTTTTTATAAGGGTTTGTTGAAAAAATCTGCCATTACTTTTTATTTGATGATTAAAGACCATACTTTTAGAGATGGCAATAAAAGGATGGCACTAGCTACTCTCTTATTTTTTCTAGCTAAAAATAATAAATGGTTAAGCGCTGGCGAAAATGAGTTATATAACTTTATTCTATGGGTTACGGAAAGTCCTGCAGAAAATAAAGCTCACGTTCTTTCAGAAATTGAAAATTTTATAATTAACCATTTAGTTAATTATACTTCTTAAGAATATGGAAAATACAAATTTTGAAAAAATAAAACAAGAATATAAAAAATTAGTGCAATCTGCAGAAGATGCAAGCCATAAATCTTATAACCCTTATTCGGGCATAGCGGTTGGTGCGGCTATTTTGACAGATAGTAATAAAATAATTAAAGGAGCTAATATTGAAAATGCTTCTTTTCGTTTATCTGTCTGCGCAGAAGAATCAGCATTAGCGCAAGCCAATGTCTTGGGAGAAAATAATTTTATAGCAATAGCTGTTATTAGTTCTTTGTCAGAAGTTATAACACCCTGTGGAGCTTGTAGGCAAATGCTTTTTGAGTTTTCTCAGAGATCAAAAAATGATTTTGATGTTATTATGTCTAATAAAAATAAAACCAAGATTATAATTGCTAAAATTTCTGAACTTTTGCCATTGGCTTTTAATCTAAAGAATTTTAAATTATAAATAAATGATTGATACTCACGCGCATCTAAATTTTGAGGCGTTTCAGAATGATTATCAAAGGGTTATTGATCGGGCATTTAAGAATAATGTCCGTTCAATTATTAATGTGGGTTGTAGTTTTTCAACCAGCAGGAAAGCCCTTAAAATAGCAAAAGAACATAATGGGTGTTATGCAGCTATTGGCTTGCATCCTACTCATGCCAAAGATGAACGCTTTGAGGTTAATGAATACGCTGAACTTATTAAAAACAATATAGGCTATATTAAGGCAATTGGCGAGACTGGACTAGATTTTTATCATTCAGACGAAAATAAAGACAAGCAAGTAGAAGTTTTAAAACAACATATAGAATTATCCCGCACATTTAGCTTGCCCTTAATTCTGCATTGCAGGGGTTCCAAGCAAAATCCACAAAATGCTTATGTTGAGTTATTAGAAGTAATTAAAGAAGCCTGCCCCGTTAGAGACGAAGTTTCTGACGGGGTGATTCATTGTTTTTCAAGCAATTGGCAAATTGCTCAAGAGTTTTTAAATTTAGGGTTACATATAGGTTTTACAGGTATTATTACATTCAAAAACGTTGATAAAGAACTTTTAGAAGTTGTAAAAAATACCCCATTAGACAGAATCTTGGTAGAAACAGATTGTCCCTATTTATCGCCTGAACCACATAGAGGCGAGCGCAACGAATCTGCTTATGTTATGTTTACTGCCCAAAAAATCGCAGAAATAAAAGGCATTTCCTTAGAAGAGGTAGATAAAATAACAACCACTAATGCAAAAAAATTATTTAATATTGTTTAGAAGCATGGAAAAAAATATTTTAGAAAACTTGAATACAGAGCAGAAGCAAGCTGTGACCTTTAAAGATGGTTCTTGCCTGATTATTGCTGGCGCTGGCACTGGCAAAACAACTGTTATTACTCGGCGTATTGCTTGGTTGATTGAGCAGAAGTTAGCGAAGCCAGAAGAAATTTTGGCTTTGACTTTTACAGACAAGGCTTCCAAAGAAATGGAAGAGAGGGTTGATAAACTTTTGCCTTATGGTTATGTTGAACTTTGGATTTCTACTTTCCATTCTTTTTGTCAGAGAATTTTAGAGGAACATGCATTAGATATTGGTTTGCCTATTGACTTCAAACTATTGGATGAAACTCAACAAACTTTTTTAGTTCAACAGAATTTTAGTAAATTTAATCTTAACTATTATCGTCCCTTAGGAAATCCTACTAAATTTATATCCGCTTTAATTAAACATTTTTCTCGCGCTAAAGACGAATTAATCACTCCAGAGGATTATTTATCTTATGCAGAAAATTTAAAACTTAATAATGATTCTTCAATGTCTGACGAAGCCCTTAGTCAAGAAGCAGCTAAGGCTCAAGAAGTGGCTCAAGCTTATCAGACCTATCAGCAGTTACTCTTGGATAACAGCGCGCTTGATTTTGGCGATTTAATCAATTACACTATTCATCTTTTTAAAAAACGCCCTTATATTTTAGAAAAATACAGAAAACAATTCAAATATGTATTAGTTGATGAGTTCCAAGATACTAATTTAGCCCAATATAGATTACTTAAAATGTTATCAGAACCTAAAAATAACATTACAGTAGTTTTTGACGATGACCAATCTATCTATCGTTTTCGTGGCTCCTCATATAATAATGTTTTGCAGTTTAAAAAAGATTATCCAAAATCAAAACAAATAGTTTTGGTCAAAAATTATCGTTCTTTTCAAAATATTTTAGACCTATCCTATAATTTTATCCAAGCCAATAATCCAGCTCGTTTAGAAGCGCAGTATAAAGGAATAATCAAAAAACTCCAGGCAGAAAGAAAGGGAAAGGCTGAAATTAAGCATTTTCATGCCAAAACTAAAGAAGATGAAACTAGCTTAGTTGTTAAAAAAATTATTGATTTAAAAAAAGATAATCCAATGGCCACATGGGATGATTTTGCTATTTTAGTCCGTGCCAACAAACACGCGGAAATGTTTTGTCAGGCCCTGCATTTTGCTAATATTCCCTATCAATTTTTAGCCCATAGAGGTCTATTCTCTAAGCCTATTATCTTAGATATTTTAGCTTATTTAAAGTTATTAGATAACTATAGAGAGAGTAGTGCTATTTATCGCTTATTTTCTTCTCCTATTTTTAACAAGAAAATTAGTCACGAGGATTTGTCTAACTTTATTTATTTCGCAAATAAAAAAAGCTGGTCTTTTTATCAAGCTATGAAAAATGCCAGCCTTATTCCAGGATTATCAGAAAAAACAATTGGGGAAATTATTAAATTTCTTGATATGATTAAAAGGCATACTGAATTAGCAAAGAATGAAAATATTACTAAGGTTATTTACGCTTTTTTGCAAGAGAGTGGTTACTTGAACATTCTGTCCAAAAAGAAAGACGGACAACAAAGTATTTTTTGGCTTAATCAATTTTTTAAGAAAGCAAAAAACTTTGAGGAAACCAATTTTGACAAATCTTTGCCCAATTTTAACAAAATGATTGATTTAATGATTGACACTGGCGACACGGGGTCTATGTCATCTGAGGCAAATTCAGGCCCAGAGGCAGTAAAAATAACTACTATTCACAGCGCCAAAGGATTGGAATTTAGATGGGTTTTTGTGGTTAATTTAGTAGACCGTCGTTTCCCCTCTATTAGTAGAAGGGAGGCAATTGAATTGCCTTTAGAATTAATAAAGGAATCAATCCCTGAGGGAGATGTGCACTTACAAGAAGAGAGAAGATTATTTTATGTTGCTTTAACTCGCGCAAAGGATGGGCTCTTTTTAACTTCAGCAGAGGATTATGGCGGAAAAATTACCAAAAAACTATCTCGTTTTCTTGGAGAATTAAAGTTGGAAGAAAAACAGAAAATTACAGGGGCAACATCTTTGGGTCATTATATGCGTAATGATAAAGTTTCTTTGGCTGATAAAAAAGAAAAAATATATTTACCAAGCAAGTTTAGTTTTTCTCAGCTAAGCGCTTTTCAAAAATGCCCATTACAATACAAATTTTCTTTTATTCTGCGTCTTCCAAGAGAAGGAAAACCAGCCTTTAGTTTTGGGAATACAATCCATAATACTTTGCAGATTTTCGTTAAACAGTGGATGGCTAGCAAGGGAGCAGTGCAGACAAATTTATTTGATAACAAAAAAGATGGAGCAGAAAAAAAAGATACTTTAGGGTTAAATGATTTATTAAAGATATATCAAAAATCATGGGTAGAAGATTGGTATAATAGCGAAGAACAGAGGAAAGAATACAAAGATAAAGGAAAAAGAATTTTAAAAAATTTTTATGAAGATTTTATTAAAAATCCCCCTGATGTAATAAGCGTAGAGCAGAGCTTTGCTTTTAAATTGAAAGAATATTGGATTAAAGGGAAGATAGATAGAGTGGATGCATTAGATAATGGACTGGAACTTATAGATTACAAAACGGGTAGGCCTAAAAGCAAGTTAACCTCTGAAGACAAGGAACAGCTTTTAATTTATCAGCTAGCATCTCAGTCTTTAACTTCTTTATTCCAAAAGCCAGTTGAACTTTTAACTTATTATTATTTGGAAAATGGAGAAAAAGTGTCTTTTTCGGCTAAACCAGAAGAATTAGAAAAAATGCGAGAAAAGTTAATAGACAGGATTAAACAAATTGAAAAAAGTAATTTTCCGCCAAATCCAAGTCAATTGTGTAAATATTGTGATTTTTATAACATCTGCGATTATAGGATGAATTGACAAAACTCCTATTTTCTGCCATATTATAGATAATAAAAGTCAAAGATAAATAATAATTTATTTAATTTTGAAAATATGAATAGAGAAAAAAATATTCCCAAAAATGAGAAGGAGGATAAAGATCCAGAATCTTTAGCGCGGTTTGATTCAGTTGATGAATTTAAAGATTTTCTCAATCAATCTAGGGAAAATATTGTTCTTTTTGAAGATCAAGTCAAGCAAAGACAGAAACAAAAAGAAACTAACCAAGAGAATGCAAGTATGGGAGAAAAACAAACAAAAAAATTTAATGATGACATAGA
>CAZTWG010000023.1:0-2365 GCA_964617525.1 uncultured Gammaproteobacteria bacterium | reverse complement strand
AGAATGCAAGTATGGGAGAAAAACAAACAAAAAAATTTAATGATGACATAGATGTAGATATTCAAAAATTTCAAGACAAAATATCAGATATACAAAAAGGATTAGACAAATATGATGATGCATCCACAATATTAAGACGAATTGATATAGCACAGAAACAAAAAGAAACTAACGAAGAGAATGCAAGTATGGGAGAAAAACAAACAAAAAAATTTAATGATGACATAGATGTTGTTATTGCTGAATTAAACCAAGCGTTAGAAGAAATGGTAGTTAAAAAAGAAGAAGAGCAGGGGATAAAAAAGAGTACAGAAAGCACAGAAAGCACGGATACAACAGGAGTGTCTAGAGAAAAAGAAAAATCATTAGAAGAGGAGTTGATAGAAGAAATTGAAGAGGCCATCCAGAGTAAAGACCAAGAGAAAATTAGAGACATCACAAGGAAGATATATAAAATGGAAAAGGGCGAAGATGCAAGTCTTTCGGATTTTGGGAGTCTTGCAGAGATGAAAAAATATTTACAAGAGAAGCTAGAAGAATTTCAGAATAAATTACAAAAAGAGGAACGAACAGAAGGTATAAGCACTGCGGAAACCAAAACTCCACGTAGAGACGAGACATCTTCCGAAGAAGAGTCAGTAGTTGCAGCACAGGCTCAAAAAGAGCATGAGGCTGCTATGGCCGACAGAGAAATGCTTTATTCCACAAAAATTGATTTAATGGACGACGTTGATGATAAAGGTAAAGAAAAATTAAAAGAAAAGGTTAAATTTGTGAATAAGGAAAACATTAAAGAAACATGCGAAAAGGAGATTAAAAATTTAGTGAAATTATCTTATGACAAAGAAGACAAAGTAAAAAATGAAGAATATAAAACAAAAATTGATGCTTTGTCAGAACAGATGGGTCTTCCTCAAGAAGAAATTCAAAAGATTATAGATACACAAAAAGCTAATTTAGAAGAGCTCACTTATCAGCATGCAAAAAAGGAAAAATCAAAGAAAGAATCTAAATGGAAGAAGCTTAAAAGATTGTTGCCGAAAATGGCTATTTATGGAGGAGCCATGGGCCTGGGGATATTGACTGGTGGCACTTTTGCTGTCGCAATCGGTGCTGGCATGGGTGCTTTTCGCATAACAGAAACAATTTTTAAAGGCAAAAAGAATCGCAAAGCTCAAGATGCGGCAATCATTGAATCAAAGAAAATGCTATTAGGAGAAATTGACGAAACAGATATGTCTGAGGCAGAGAAAAAAGAAAAAGATGCTTTGATCCAAGCCTTTTATGATGATATTTTTATTAAATTATCTATTGAAAAACAAAATCAGATTGATAAAAAGGGCAATGAATACAGTGAATTAGGTATGGAAATTAAAATTTTTGAAGACGAAGAATATGACTCAAAAGATCCGAAATCAAAAGAGAAGTTGCAAGAGCTTTATTCTAAGAGAAGAGTGGCTCACAAAGAACAAATCAAAAAATATTTAGAAGCGCAAGGGTTAGTTGGAGAAGAATTAGACAAAAGAGTAAAATTATCCGCGCAATTAGTAGAATTGGAAGACAATCAAAATATTATGGAGCTTGATTTTGCAAAGCGTAAGGCAGGAAAAGTTAGTAAAATCTTTGATAAATTAGATAAAATTTTATCTCATCCTGCGTTTTTTGGTGGGTCCCGAAGGGGAGGAAACCAAACTAAAGAGAAATTAATTACCACTAGTATATTTGCTGTAGCAGGAACTTTGGCAAGGGCTTGTCCAGTTGTCAGAAATATATTAATGGCTTATGCTGGCATGAAGCTTGGTTCAGCGGCAGCTAACCTTTTCGTTTCTCGCGAAAACAAAGAATTGTTAAAACAAGTTTCAGCAGAAAGCATAAATTTGAACAGTAATCCAGATGATATTGATAGAGCCAAGGCTCAACTTTTAGACCAAGAATATAAAAAGGCCAATCCAGTAGAACATGCTAAATTGCAAGAAAAGATTTTTGCTATTGATAGAGCAAAAATGGAAGCGCTTTTAGGTAAATCAGAGGGCGATGAAGACGGAGGATATATAGGAGAGACGAATAGGAGATTAGAAGAAACAATAAAAAAGAAAAGAGTTGCCAAAGGTGCTCATAAAGGTATGAAGATATTTTTAGGCGCAGCTGGCGCTGCTACTGGTTGGTTTATAGGAGAATATATGAATAAAATAAAAGCTGAACAACAACAAGCAGAACAAAAAGAGTCCATAACAGATCAAGAAAGAAGAGATAATTTAATAACAAAAGAAGAGGCACATGTGAACGCAGAATTAACGGCAAGACAAGAGGAATTAGCTAAATTAAAAGCAGAAAGATTAGCAAAGCTAAATAAGCCAATAATTGT
>CAZTWG010000022.1:0-7528 GCA_964617525.1 uncultured Gammaproteobacteria bacterium | reverse complement strand
ATGCCACCTTTCCCAGGGCCTAAAGCGTCATTAAAAAGAATACGCCAAGCTGGTATTTTTTTATCACCTATTTTTAAGCTTTTTCGATTAATTTTTTTTGCTGTAGATAATAGTCTAACTTGTTGATTGGTCAAATTCTCGAGTTTCTTGATTTCATCCAATCTTTTATCTATGTCAATAAATATTTTGTTCGCCATATATTTGTTGTTATGTTTTTAGAGAAATTAAAGCTCTAACTCTAGCTCAGCCTTGAAAGTATCCTTTGGTCTAAGACCAATAAATTCTTTTACTACCTTGCCATTCTTAAAAAGCTTCATATTAGGAATACTTTGAATTTGATATTGCACGGCCAATTGCTGATTTTCAGAAATTTCAGTATTTAATTTACAGATTTTCAACTTACCGTCTAATTCTTCTGAGAGTTCTTCTAAGACGGGTGCCATCATTAAACAGGGCTGACACCAAGGTGCCCAAAAATCTACCAAAACAGGCAAATCAGATTTTATAACTTCTTCCTCAAAATTTGTATTTGTTACTTCAATTGTTTTCAACATAATTTAAATTTTATTAATTATTAATTATCTTAATTATTTATTTTTAATTATTTCTTTTAATAAAAACTCAATAGTTTTTCTTTTTTTAGGGTTGAGAGATTTCGTGCATAAAGATAAATTGTCATTAAAATACATTTCAATCACTTTTTTTAAACCAACGTTGATTGCATAAAATTGTTCTGTTATTTTATGACAATCTTCTTTTTTTTGGATAAGATTGGCTAGTCCATCCATTTGACCTTTAATGATGTTTAAACGTTGAGTTATTGTGTTTTTTCTCATAATGTTTATTTTTCAAATTATATAATTTCATTATATACCCCCATGGGGTATTTGTCAAGTTATTTAGTTTAACGATAAGATAAATTTATCAAAAAATTCATAATAGCAACAAAATAATTAAAAATACTTTCAATAAAAATTTTTAAAAAATGAACAATAATAAAAATAAAATTATTATAGGAAAATGTTTCTATAATTTTATAAATAGCAAAACGTTAAAATAGATAAATTTCCTTTTAAAAGAAAAAGAAAATTTATCTGTTTTGGTTCCACATTAACCAGAGGCAGTGGAAAATATATTGGTTCATACAAAATTTTACTCAAAACTCACCACTAATTTACAATTTCAATATTTTAAAATTTTAAGTATATAAGTGTAGTGCATATAGCCAATCAAGCAAAGTTTAATGGCGGTATTATTTGAATGAAATTCTAACCTTTTTCGTTAACGATCCTGAGGGATAATCCCAGTCCCGCTGCCAAGCCATCCTCGCTTTGGGAAGCAGGCGGGCAATACTATAGCTCGCTCCCTTGCGCTTCTGGCTTTATTAAATCCGGCCTGACTTTTTTTAATTGATCAAGCGCAAGTTTCCCCAACGCGAAGGTAAGATAATCTCTAAAATCAGAACTTGCATCTTGCGAGCCACCAGTATTGTGATGAGTTTTTTCATGGACATATACATCAGCAGCGCGAGTAAAATCTGTTAATGTCTCGCGCAAAAGGTGAATGCTTACCCCATCGGAATATCCGGCGGCAACTTTTTGGCCCGCGGACTTGCGTTTGTATACGTGTATATCAGATTGGCGATTGTTCGGTAGGTATTCGTCAATCGCCGTCAAAACTTCCATCAACGCTTTCTCTTCGGCTGTCAGTTCCTCATCGGGAATATGCTCAACGTCAGTCATTTCTTGTAGACGAGATTCATAAGTTGGCAGTCCCAGCCTTTGCAAAACACGATAAACAGACGACGGAAAAGATACAAGATCCAAACCAACGTGTTTATTCTGTTGCATAGCGTCATAATCTTCAGATCGCATATCACGAATTGCCGTATCCTCGCCAAAAATCTCCTCAAAAATCTTTTTCCAGTTTTCTCTATCTTTTGGCGAAAAATCCATAGAAAACTCTATTTTATCTTTTCCACCACCTTTTTGTGCTTCAAGATTTGCTTTGAACAAAAAGCTTTTTATAACTTCGGGGTTTTCGGTTTGCGACCAAATTTGTGCGATGGCTGGAGTAAGCTCTTGCTGATCAACAAAACTTCTGTCTCTGTTCTTAATCTCTAATCTTGGTAAATGATAAGTAAAAAGCAAATTGTGGTCGCCAGGGATAAGTAATTCGCGAACATATACCATTCCACCTTCAAGCGAAAGGACGTCTCCGTTTGGCGTTTTTTCGACTGGCTTGGTTTTTTCTATTGCCAAAACTTTCTTGTTTATTTGGCGAAACTCCTGCAACAATTCCAATGTCGGGTTTGAAAATGTAGTCGAACTGCTTTGGTAAATGCCTTTGTCGTCGTCCATTTCCCGTTTCTTAACAGCGTGCGTTACGTCAAAAACAAGCTGGTCAATTTCTTCACCGTCTATTTCTTGCTTAAGCGCGCGCGGTTTGGCAGACCAGTTTTGTGAACACAAGGTCATATCAACACCTTTGCGTAGCGAAGCAACACAAAGCATTTTTAACCCCTCACCAAATTTTCCTGTGCTTTCGCTTGCTCCTTTCGTTGAGTAGAAAAAGCCAAGCAAACGGGAATCATATCCCCGTCCATCATCATAAATTTTTAGTGCCTGAACCTGTTGGTCAGGAGTATCTGGTAACTCAGAAAACGGGTGCCATTTCCCATCTTTCGTTTTGAAACGTAAGCCAATGGTTGACCCACCAGAGTCATGCGGTAAATGATTTTGTACAGCGTCGAGTAAGATTCTTTCTTCGTTCCAAATATCTTTTCCGTATTCAAGAGTCAAAGATGTTGGTATCGTCTCATCCCAAAAATCAGGTGTTGCTTCTCGGTCAGTTTTTATTCCTGCGCGTAAAAGTAAATTTGCCATACCTGAGGGCAATTTGACTTTGTTAATCGGCTTGTCGTTTAATGCCTCTGGGATTTTGAAACCCGTATCCAATACTGCATCTCCACCAAATGCTTCGTGGAACCCGTCAATCCAAACACTCGGGTACTCAGCTTCAAAATTATAATACGAACTTTCTACTGCACCGGGCTCCAAAATACTTTTCTGCAACATTGTTTTAACGAGTCGCTTGTCAGAAATTTCTCTGACTATTCTAGCAATTCTTCGCTCTATGCCCTCAGAAACTATTGTATTGCGGTCTCTGTTAGTTTCTACATCTTCAAAGTTATAAGAAAATAGCGTTTTCTTTCCAGCCACATAAATACCCTTTACAAATAATCCTCCGGATTCTCGGTCAACAATTTCTCCAGTACTTCCCACAAAAGCGGGACGATAGTTTTCGCGCAAAGCCAAAACCTTTTTCTCAATTTGCATTAGCTCGTCAACAAATGCCTCTGTTGGCCTATTAAAAGTGGTACGAGATCCAATCATTGGTTCTCCCGTCAGATGCTCAACTTTAAAAGAAAGTTGCTGAATGCCTTGCTCTTTTTTATGTCGCGTATCGTAAAGTTTAACCTCTTTGGGGGTTGGCTTTGCCCGCCATGTTTGCGATTCCATCTCCGGCTCCAGTCCTTCGCGAAGAGCGGCGGCGGCCATCATTTTCATGCCTTCTCCAAACTGCCCGCTTGACTCTTCTTCCCCCGATTTTGTGGAGTACAAAAGAGTCAGATTTTTGACATCAAATCCAACGCCGTCATCGGCAAATCTTACAGCTTCTATTTTGTCCTTTCTCTGTCTTGCTTCATCGAGCGTAACCCACTTGCCGTCAACCAAACATCGTACCCAAACATGTTCACCTTTCGAGTCGGACGGTAAGTGATTTTGTATACCATCAAGACAAATTCGTTCTACGCCCCAATTTTTCTTTTCGTATTCAAGAGTAAGTGATGTATCTAGCGTTTCTTCACGCTCTACTTCTTTTGGTCTTTCTTGATTTAAAACTTCATCTTCCGAAAAACCACTTTCTTCTTCCAGTTGAAAATCTACGTGCCTCAAATCGCGTAAAGAGGCGATGGTTTTTTCTGCAAGCAAATATGAGCGAGCAGAAATATTCTGAATCGGTTTTTGTGATTTCCTTCTATTTGGCAGAAGACGATAAACACTTTCGAGATATGTTTTCCACTTATTAACTTTTTCTCCCTCTCCTTCCCGTTCCGGTCGGTAACGTTCTACAAGTTGCAAAACACGCGTCAACCTAAGCCTGTCTCTCTGGTCTAAAGTTTCCTGTTTGAGAAATTCGTTAATTTCTTTTCGCGAAGACTCGAGCGTTTTTTTTCTTTCCGCGAATTGTGCTTCAAATTTTGGGTTTTCCATAAGCTAATTGATTAACTCATTAACGGAAACATCTAATGCATTTGCGACAACCCCGCAAAAATTTTAATGTTCGGGGTTTTGTTCTCTAATTCAATCTTCACAACCGTGTTGCATGCAACGCCCGCCTCGTGGGCGAGCTTGCCCAGCGATAGCCCCTTTTTTCTTTCGAGCCTTTCGTATGTCGTCAGCAATGTTTGCCATTTCACTAATAATTTAATAGTATTAAAATAGGTATAAGTAATATTTCCAATCAATACTAAAATGATACTAAGTTATTGCGTCTTTGTAAATAATTGCCTGCCCGCTACCAGAAGCGAGGACGGCTTGGCAGGAAAGGGTCTGGAGAAGGAATGCCGAGCCATCCGAGCAAAGCCCTGTGGCATCGCCCGAACACTTGGAGAGAGGGACTGATCAGAAATTTTCCCTTTCCTTTTTAGAATTTTTTCAGAGGGCGCGCAATTGTTCTGCAAACACAAAATAGCTTTCTACTCCCAATGGTAAATATTTATTACTATAACCAGTGTGTTTTAAATTATATTGTGTTAATCTTGATTTCAAATCATTGGTATAGTCAATACAAATGGCCTCGTCTTGTTTTAAACTTTTGAGTATATAAGTGTAGTGCATATAGCCAATCAAAGCGAAGCGTTAGCGAGGTTTAATGGCGGAGAGGGTGGGATTCGAACCCACGTGCCCCTTACGGGACCAATCGCTTTCGAGGCGATGCCGTTATGACCACTTCGGTACCTCTCCGTGATATAATTATCATCATTCCAATAATTATACAAAAAAGAATTGATAAATCATTTTTAAAATATGGGGTATCAACTAATCCATGGATTAAGATAACCATCATCGCACCCATAATTGAGCCAATTAAAATCGGTTCCTTCTTAAAATTTTTAAGACCTTGTTTAAAAAATTGGAAAAGAATCAAGAAAAAAATAATTAAACCCAACAACCCTAATTCCAACCAAATCGTTAAAAACAAATTATGCGGATAAGGATGAGTTTCAACTGAAATTAATTCTTGAGTATCTTTGTCGTAATAACGTTTTTGATATTGAGGGGCCAAAGCGCGATACCCATTTAATCCTACGCCTAAAATAGGCTTTTCTTTTAACATTTCTAAAGCACCTTTCCAAATATTAATTCTCAAACGTCCGGAAAGGTCTTGAAAAAATATTTTTTCTGTTAAATAATGGCGCGGGGCAGAAGAAGACGATAAAAACAAAATAGAAACTAAAACCAAGACTAAGGCCCATTTTCTGATTGGTTTGTAAAACATGGCGCAAAAGAATAAAGCGATAAAAATAGCTACGATTGCTCCTTCAGACCTAGCAAAAACAAGAGAACCCAAAAATAATATTGAAAAGACTAAAATTTTAATAATAGATAAAATATTTTTTTTGAAACTCAAAAATATATATCCCAATCCCAATATGAATAAAGGGCCAATATATAAACCCAGAAAATTAGGATGAGGGAATAACCCAGTTGCTCTTAAAATCTTTGGCTGTCCCCAAACTTCAGTGCTCCAAACCCCTTGACCAATAATTTTTTGATAAAAAGTATAAAAAACAACCAATAAACCGGGGAAGACCAAAGCTTTAATCGCCAATATTAAATCCTTTTTATTTCTTATTATATCTAAAAACACAACAAGAAATAAAATTGGTTCTAAAAAATATGCCTTCCAAACGCCAGCTCCAGCTCGTAGATCAGGGGACACAAACATCACTATTGTTGAGATTAGAAGCCATGACAGAAGTAACCAAAACCATATTCCTAACTTTTTGTAATCAAAAATAGGATATTGTTTGTGTTTTATTTTTTTAACAAACCAAACAGCGAATAAAATTAAAATCAAAACTTCCAGAAAAGTTAAAGGAATCCCAAAAGCCTGAAATCTAATCTGGTAAGATGGCAAAATTGCTAAAATCAAAAATAATGACCATTTTTGATAATTCCAGCTTAACCAAATAAAGAATATAGAAAAAAATACAAGAGGATAAATCATGCTAGTTTGTTTTAATTATATCTCTAATCATTTTTTTATTTATGCCCCCTGATAAATATAAAGCCGAGAAATAGACAATAATTGCCAAGAGAATTAATAAAAGTAAATTAACTTCACTAAAAATAAATAAAATAAATCCCATCACCAAACTAGATAAAATCACTGGCAAAAAAATTCTCAAAGAAGGAAAAATTTTAGTAGTACGTTGAATTATTATAAAAGCAGATATGGTGATTATAAACTCAGCAACAACAGTCACGCAAGCCGCTCCATAATAAGAATAATGTGGGATAAAGATAAAATATCCAATCAAAGCAACTACTGCTGCTAAACCGTAGAATCGAAGCATTGCTCGTTGTTTATTTATAGCAACAATTACATGAGTAAATAAACTCCCAAAGAAAATAAGCATTGTTGCGAAAACTAAAATTTTAAGTGGCTCCGCAGAAATAGCAAATTCTGGACCGGCAACAAACACCATTAATGGTCTAGCTAAAAACAAGACACCAACCACCAATGGCACGGTCATAATAGAAAAAAAATCAAATGCTTTTTGGAAAATTAACTTAAAAGCAAAAATGTCTTTGTTGGCCCACGCTAAAGTCAAGTGTGGCAAAATCAAGCCCATAAAAATTGGTGGAAACATAATTAAAGCTTCCAATATCCTATAAGCAGCACCATAGATTCCTACTTCTTGAGATGGCCTAAATAAAGAAAGGATAATAGTATCGCCCTTAAAATAAATTGTAGTCAAAATAATTGATAATCCAATCGGCCACGTTTTTTTAATGGCGTCGCGCCAAATTATTTTATCAAATCGCAAAGAAATCTTAACAAATTTTCGTGAAAACGAATAAAGTAAAATAAAATTTACAAAACCACCTATGACAACGACTCCTAAAATATTCAGAAAGCCAAGATCTAAATAAACAACAAGATACATCAGTATCGCAAAGACTAATTTACTTATTATTTCCGCAATTGCAACTTTTAGCATTTGCATCTTCTTCTGGAAAAACCCAGTTAAAAGCTGAGTCAATGACCCAAAAAGAAAAGAAATAGAAGTAATTGCAATACCTAATTTAACAATATGGGAATATTGAGGGATTAACAAAGATATTAAAGGGGCAAAAGACAAGAGAATAATACTAGAAATTAAACGGATAGTAAAAAAATTACTAGCAATCTTTTCTTCATCTGCGTTTGGCAAAGAAAGCATTTGGATAAAAGT
>CAZTWG010000021.1:2564-8431 GCA_964617525.1 uncultured Gammaproteobacteria bacterium | reverse complement strand
CGCAGAACCTTGGAATAAGAACCTGCTCACTGTGTTCACAGAATCTTTTTATTCACTGTATAGTATTCTCTGGCTTTAGAAAGATAGTGCCTGGATAGCTCAGTTGGCCAGAGCAATAGTTTTGTAAACTATAGGTCGTCGGTTCGAATCCGACTCCAGGCTCCATAAATAAATTAAAACAAAACATTATGTCCCAAGACAATTTAATTAAACTAGAGTGTAGTGAGTGTCATCGTATAAATTATTACTCTAGAAAGAACAAAAAAACCAACAAAGACAGATTAGAATTAAAAAAATATTGTCGTTGGTGCAGAAAACATACTCTTCATAAAGAAACAAAATAACTCATTTTTTTATATGGGGGCGTGGTGAAGTGGTATCATAAGAGTCTCCAAAACTTTTGTCAGAGGTTCGATTCCTCTCGCCCCTGCTTTATGCTAAATATTTATTATGATAGATTATTATAAAATATTAGGAGTTGAGAAAAATGCTTCATCTTCAGAGATTAAAAAAGCATTTAGAAAATTAGCTCACAAATATCATCCAGATAAAGCCGGAGGAGATGCTCAAAAATTTAAAGAAATAAATACCGCTTATCAAGCCATTTCTGACCCCGAAAAACGCAAAATGTATGACCAGTACGGGTCAAAATTTGAACAAGCTCAAGCTCAGGGAGGCTTTAGCGGTTTTGATTTTAATGATTTTGCCTCTTATGCGGACGCTATGAAAGGTGATAATTCTGATTTTAATAGTTCTGGCTTTAGTGGATTAGGAGATATATTTGGAGATTTATTTGGTGGTAGACAAGGATTTGCAAGGGCAAAGTCTGCCAATCAGGGAAGAGATATTCAGGTTCGTTTGGTCATCGATTTTAAGGAGGCAATTTTTGGCACAGAGAAAGAACTTCGCTTTGAGAGATATGTGAAATGTCCAAAATGTAATGGCACGTGTTTAGAGCCTGGTAGTAAAATGACTGTTTGTCCTTCCTGTCACGGAGAAGGGGAAATTATCCAGACTCAAGCAACTTTCTTAGGAAATATTAGGACCAGAAAAGTATGTCCAGAATGCCATGGGCAAGGAAATATTCCTGAGAAAAAATGTCATTATTGTTATGGGCAGGGACGAGTTAAAGAATTTTCTAAAATTAAGATTAAAATACCAGCTGGAGTCGATAATGGACAAACTATTAAATTCCCTGGATATGGAGAGGCTGGGAAATTGGGTGGACCACAAGGTAATTTATATGTTATAGTTGCAGTGCGTCCAGATCCGTTTTTCCAACGTCAAGGAAATCACATTTTCACAGAGCAGGAGATTTCAGTTTCTCAGGCTATTTTAGGAGATAAGGTTAATGTAAAAACTTTATATGGTGATGTGAGTTTAAAAATTCCGTCAGGAACCTCGTCTGGTCAGGAGTTTCGTCTAAAAGGAAAAGGAGTGGCAAAGAAAGGAAATCAAATTGTCAAAATTAAGATTAAAATTCCAAAACGTTTAACCTCTAAACAGAAAGATTTGTTAAAAAAATTATCTAAAGAGGGTCTTTAAATACATTATTTTGTATATGAATTTTGATTTTATATCTAATCCAAATCTTTTGTCATTTTATCTAGAGACAGGTTTTTATTATTTTTTTCGATTTTTTTTGGGCTATGGGATTTGGATTCTACTAGCTCTTTTAATTTTAAGAATATTATGGAAACATTGGGTAGATAAGAATAAGAAGAAATTTTTGAGTCAACAAAAATATGTGCTTTTGGGCGTTAGCATGCCTAAGGATAATAAACAAGGCCCAGAGGCGATAGAAAAGTTTTTTGTGCATTTAGCTGGGATTAAAGAAGAAGCCACTTGGTATGAAAAGAATATTCAGGGAAAGACACAACTTAATATATCTTTAGAAGTAGCTAGCATTGAGGGACAAATTCAATTTTTTATATATACTCCGGTTCAATTTCGTGATTTGGTTAAATCGGCTATTTACACATCTTATCCTGATTTAGAAATTTTTGAACAAGACGAAGATTATTCTGAGGATGCTTTAGAAGATTTTTTAGAAGACCAATGTAATGTTTGGGGAGCAGATCTTACGTTGTCCGAACAGAATCCTATTCCAATAAAAACTTATTCTGAATCTGGACATAAATTTAGTAAAGAACTAGAAGACCCTTTGACAGATCTTTTCGAAATTCTAGGCAGTTTAAGGGAGAGCGAACAAGTCTGGATTCAATTTATTGTTAGTCCAATTAAATCGGAGTTAAAGGCGGATGGGCAGAGATTAATAAAAAATATTTTACTCGGGGAAAATCTTAACAAAAAAGCTAAAGATAATATTGTAGACAAGACGGCGTTTTCTTTAATTAAATTTACGCAAAATGTTCTAGAATTTTTAAAAGAAGTTTTAAATCTTCATCCAACAACAGATAGTTTTGACGAAAGTAAAGAAAAACATGTTTCTCTGCCTGGCGATAAGCGTTTAATTGACGCAATCCAGAATAAAATATCTAAAATTGCTTTTAAATCCTGTATTAGAATAATTTATTTAGCAGACAAAGAAGTTTTTGTTAAAGATAGAGGGATAACAGGAATTTTAGGAGCTTTCAACGCTTTTAGGTCCATAGATATGAATAGTTTTAAAGTTTCATTAACTACTGGTATTATTAAAAAAAATCTGCAAAGCAATAAGATTCTAGACCTCCGCAAACAAGAAATTCTTAAAGCTTATAAAAAAAGAGCTTTTTCTTGGAAAGTAAAAAGCGGTTTTCCTAAAGTAATTTCTAGGGTTAAAAAATTCTTGACTATCCCTGAACCTAAATCAGAGAAGACTATTTTAAATACTGAGGAATTGGCAACTATTTATCACTTCCCGGTTAATATAGTTAAAGCTTCTCTTGTTAAAAAGACTAGTAGCAAAAGAGGTGAGCCGCCATTAGGTTTACCAGTTAAATAGCGACTTTGTCTAATAAAACCAAACCCGTAGGGCAAAGATTTTCCAGCAACAAAGACGACTACCTTGTTAAATACTGCTATGCAGTAATTTCGCCAAAGGCAAAATTATTTAACAGGGTGCTCAAAAATATAAGAACCTTTCGCTTCGCTTCAGAATCTTGAAATCAAATTTATCATAAAAAAAATAAGGTAATTTGATTATATTAAAACTTGATTCGCTTCGTTCTAAAATTTTAATATTTTTTGGCATGAATTTATATATCGTTGCAACACCTATCGGGAATCTTCGGGATATTAGTCCTAGAGCTTTAGAAATTTTGAGAAGCGTAAATTTTGTTCTTTGCGAAGATACTAGGCACACTCAAAAACTTTTGTCTTTTTACAATATTTCAAATAAATTGATTAGTTATCATCAGCATTCTAGCCAAAGAAAGATTAATTATATTTTAGATCTTTTATCTAAAGAATATAACATTGCTTTAGTGTCTGATGCTGGCACTCCCGGCATATCAGACCCTGGGAATAAATTAATTAATTTGGCAATTGAAAAAATAGATAACCTCAAAGTAGTCCCTATCCCTGGACCTTGTGCCTTAACTGCAGCCTTATCTATTTCGGGTTTTCCTACGGATAAATTTATTTTTTATGGCTTTATCCCTAAAAAAAAGCACCGTCGTAAAATTTTAGAAGAGATAGCAAATAGTTCCCTAACTAGCGCTTTTTATGAATCAGGTCATAGAATTCAAAAAACTTTAAATATTTTATTAGAATTAAATTTGAAAAAGAAAGTTGTAATTTGTCGAGAATTAACCAAGAAATTTGAAACTATTTACAGGGGGACTGTTGAAGATTTATTGCCTTTAATGAAAGACAGAGCACTAAAAGGAGAATTTACAGTTATTATAGAAAATAAATAATTTTATTTTTATGAAAAAATTTTATATTACTACTCCAATTTATTATGTTAACAGAAAACCTCATTTAGGTAGCGCTTATACTACTGTTGCTGCCGATGTTTTAGCGAGGTTTCATAGAATGAAAGGGGAAAAAGTATTTTTTTTGACTGGCACTGATGAGCATGGCGCCAAGGTGGCTGAAACTGCCGAAAAGAAAAAAATAGAACCTCAAGAATTGTGCAACCAAAATTCAGCTAAATATGAAGAGGCTTGGGACACTCTAAAAATTTCTTATGATAATTTTGTCAGGACAACTAATCCCGAACACGAAAAAATGGTGGCCAAAATATTAGAAAGATTAAATAACCAGAACTTAATTTATAAAGGTGTTTATAAGGGGCTTTACTGTGTTGGTTGTGAAAGATTTTATACGTCTAAAGAGCTTATTAAAGGGGAGTGTCCTATTCATAGAAAAAAAGCAATTAGTTTGTCAGAAGATTGCTATTTTTTTAAATTATCAATTTTTCAGAAAAAATTATTAAAACTAATCAAAAGCGGTAAGTTGCTTATTAAGCCAATAGAAAGAAGAAGTGAAATTCTTAGTTTTTTAGAATTAAACAAATTAGAAGATTTAGCTATTTCTAGAGCTAATATAAAATGGGGAATCCCTCTACCTTGGGACAATAAACAGACTATTTATGTTTGGATAGACGCTTTATTAAATTATCTTTCTGGTTTGGGTTGGGATGGTCAGACAAATAAAATTTCTGACCAATGGCCACCAAACGTTCAGTTGTTAGGTAAAGATATTTTAAGATTTCACGCCATTATTTGGCCAGCTTTACTTTTAGCTTTAGACATTCCTCTTCCACGCAAACTATATATCCACGGATTTTTTACAATAAATGGACAAAAAATGGGTAAATCTGCCGGGAATACTATTGACCCGGAAGAAATGGCGACAATTTTTGGAACAGATGCTCTACGCTGGTTAATGCTCTCTTCTTTCCCTTTTGGTAATGACGGTGATATTTCACAATCAAAATTTTATGATAAATATAATGCTGATTTATCTAATGGTTTAGGGAATTTGTTAAGGAGGGTTCTGTCTCTAGCAGAAAAAGCTAATGAAGAATTTTTGCCTCCTCGCAAAACCCAACAGATGTTTAAGAAAGAAATTAAAACTTTATGGGAAAACTATGAAGTTTCTCTTGATGAATTGAAATTTGAAACAGTTACTGCAAGTATTCAAGGTTTTATAGGGTTTTGTGATCGTTATATAGACAAAAATAAACCTTGGAAATTATTGAAAGATGATTTCGCTCATTACAAGAATGTAATTTATAACTTATTAGAGAGTTTACGTCATATTGCTCTACTTGTTCAACCCTTTATGCCTGACAAGAGTGACGCAATTTTAAAAAGTTTAGGACTAGGAAGCTCGGAGAAAAAGAAGCCTTTGTCGTCTAGCAAACAATGGGGCAAAACAAGTTTCAAGAAAGTTTCTCAAGGAGAAATTTTATTCCCCAGACTGTAAAACAACATAAACTCAAATTGACCTCTAAGGGGAGCGACTGGAAAACGTCAGTCGTTGACATTAAATAAGACTATTTAGTTAATTAATTAACATATATGGGTTTATTTGATTTAATTTTATTGCTTATCCTATTTGGTTTTGTTTGGTTTGGGCTTTGGCATGGCCTAATTAGAACTATTAGCGGTATAGTAGCTTTTGTTTTGTCTTTGGTGATTGCTTCTCGTTGGTATGAATTTTTAGCTTTAAAAATCTTGCCTCTTTTAAAGGATAATTTCATTTTATCCAGGATTTTATCTTTTCTTCTTATTTTTTTTATTGCGCAAGCAATTATTTTCTTTATATTCCGAGGTCTTAACAAAGTTTTTGATTTTTCAATTTTAAAAGTTTTTAACCGTTTAGCTGGAGCTTTGTTCGGATTAGCAGAAGGGGGATTGATTCTTGGTTTTATTCTGTATTTTTCTGAGAAACTCCCATTAGGAATTGCATGGAGT
>CAZTWG010000021.1:0-2554 GCA_964617525.1 uncultured Gammaproteobacteria bacterium | reverse complement strand
ATTGTTGCCTAATGCGATCAAAGAAGTTCAATCTTTTATTTAATTAAATTATTATATTAATTTTTTATGAAGAATGTCAGCAAAATAAAAAAAAGAAGTGGGAAAATAGTAGACTTTAATAAAATTAAAATTACAGAAGCTATCTACAAAGCTATTTTTACGGTAAAGGGTAAAGACGGGAAAGAGTCTAAGAAATTATCCGATAAAGTCGTTAAAGTAGTTGTTGACCGTTTTCGAGGAAAAGTTCCCAGTGTGGAGGACGTTCAGGATATTGTAGAAGAGGTTTTAATTCATGCCGATTTAGCTGATGTAGCTAGAGCCTATATTCTTTATCGCGAGAAGAGACGCGAAGCCAGGGAAATAATTGATCAGAGTGACAAAAGTGTAAATATGGTTGATAAATATTTAACAGAAGCAGATTGGGAGGTTAAGGAAAATGCTAATATGACTTACTCTTTGCAGGGCTTAAATAATTATATTGCCGGCTTAGCAAGTAAAAAATATTGGCTTAATAAAATTTATCCTCAAGAAATCCGACAAGCAATTCAGTCAGGCAGTTTCCATATTCACGATTTAAGTTCTTTGAGCACTTATTGTATGGGTTGGGATTTGCATGGTTTGTTGACGAAAGGATTTACTGGCGTTTTTGGGAAAATATCTTCTAAACCAGCCAAGCATTTTTGTTCAGCGTTGGGTCAAATAGTTAACTTCTTTTATACACTTCAAGGAGAAGCTGCTGGAGCAGAAGCATTTTCTTCTTTCGATACTTATTTAGCTCCGTTTATCGCTTATGACAAATTAAACTATAAAGAAGTAAAGCAAGAAATACAAGAATTTTTATTTAACTGTAATGTTCCAACCCGAGTAGGCTTTCAAACGCCATTTTCAAATCTTACACTTGATTTAAAAGTGCCTAAAAATATGGCTAAATTGCCAGTAATTATTGGAGGGAAAGCTCAAGACAAGACTTATGGGGAATTTCAAAAAGAAATGAATATGTTGAACAAGGCCTTTTATGAAGTAATTATGGAAGGTGATGCTGACCAAAGAGTTTTTACTTTTCCTGTTCCGACAATTAATATTACCAAAGATTTCGATTGGGATAATCCTGCTTACGAGCCAATGTGGGAAGCAACAGCCAAATATGGGATTAACTACTTTTCTAATTTTATAAATTCTGACCTTGATCCAGAAGATATCAGAAGTATGTGTTGTCGTCTTAGGATTGATAACAAGGAGCTTCATCACAGGGGAGGAGGTCTTTTCGGTAGCGCTCCGTTGACTGGTTCAGTTGGGGTAGTAACCATAAATCTTCCTCAAATCGGGTATTTATCTAAAACCGAAAAAGAATTCTGGGAACGATTAGGGGCTTTAATGGATTTAGCTAAAGAAAGTTTAGAGATTAAAAGAAAAGTTTTAGAAGGCTTTATGGAGAAAGGTCTTTATCCATATTCCAAATTTTATCTTTCTGATATTAAAAAATTACGTAAGAGTTATTTAGCTAATCATTTTTCAACCATTGGTTTGATAGGCATGAATGAAGCTTTATTAAATTTTATGGGCGAAGATATTGTTTCTGAAAATGGGCGCAAGTTTGCTTTAAAAGTCTTAGATTTTATGCGTGACCGTTTATTGGAATATCAAAACGAAACAGGTCAAATTTATAACTTGGAGGCTACCCCTGCTGAGGGTAGTAGTTACCGCCTAGCAAGAATGGACAAGGAGAAATATCCAGATATTATCACTGCTGGCACTAGCGCTCCCTATTACACAAATTCTAGCCAATTGCCAGTTGATTATCAAGAAGGATTGCTGGAGGCACTAAAATCGCAAGACGAATTCCAAACGAAATATACTGGAGGCACTGTTTTCCATGCATTCTTGGGAGAAAAGATTTCCGATTTTAGTGTAGTCAAAAATTTAATTAAAAAAGTTTTTACTAAATTTCGTTTACCATACTTTAGTCTTACTCCGACTTTTAGCATTTGTCCTAAACATGGTTATATTAGCGGAGAACATTTTGTTTGTCCTCAGTGTCATGCTCGCTGTGAGGTTTATTCCAGGATTGTTGGTTATTTACGACCTGTGCAACAATGGAATAAGGGCAAGCAAGAGGAGTATGCAGAAAGAAAAAACTTTAAACCATTGGTATGATTTTTTATGGTTGGCAAAAAGAGTCTTTAATCGAATGGCCTGGGAAAATTTCCTCTGTAGTTTTTGTATCGGGATGTAATTTCCGTTGCCCCTTTTGTCATAATCCAGATTTAATTTCGTTCTCTCCTTCATTACCGAAGATTAAGGAAAAAGAAATTTTAGATTATTGCTTAGAGAACAAGGACTTACTTGACGCCATATCTATTACAGGAGGAGAACCGTTAATAAGTAAAAAAGAGGAGCTGGTAAATTTTATCGAAAAAATCAAAAAAATAGGACTACTAACAGAAATAGAGACTAATGGCTCTAATCCTGATATGATAGCCTACTTGTTAAAGAATAGATTAGTTGATTATATAGCAATGGATATTAAGGAACCTTTAGATGTTGAGAAAAATAA
>CAZTWG010000020.1:0-9343 GCA_964617525.1 uncultured Gammaproteobacteria bacterium | reverse complement strand
ATAAATCCACATCAAATCTATGTTGTATTGTGCCCAAATAGCCAATGATTGGACTTGTTATCCCCCTCAAAACATCACACTCAACATCACTAGAAAACTGACCCGACGGGTCAGTTATAGAATTTAATTCTGCTGTTCTAGCAATGGATGGAGTGAAATGATTAACATCAACGCCATTGGGAGCCCAATAAACATTTTTTACTCTCCCCTGTTTTTCAAAAAACTCTTTTAAACCCTCAGATACTGTAAAAATTAAATCGCTCTTCTCGCTAATAATCTTATAATTCTTCCTTAAAACATTCTGATATTTTTTAAAAGAAGGGTGCTCAATCCAATTATCAACAGTATCAAAAATTGTTAAATCTGTTTTTATGTTTGAAAAATAATCAACAAACATAGGAAAGCAAGAATAAACTATTCTCGATAATTTAGAACTCCTTTTAAAAACTTTGTTTAATTTCCTAATAACTCTTTTGTGAGAAAAAACAGAATCAATGGTGGAAAAAATATAAAGCTCTGCGCCCTTTCTATCTATTTTAACACATCTAGTTGTCAAATCCCTATAAACAACCTTTCCAGTTGTGCCCTTAATAATATTTTCCCAATAATTCCTAATTGCCCTTTTAAAAGTAAAAGGTAAAAAATCAATTGCTATCACCCTATCGACATCTTTATTCTTCAATAAATAGTTAAAAACATGATAATTACGATTAACAACTCCATGCTGCCATTCGGTATAGCTAGACATATTAAACATAATTACTTCATAATTCATTTTGTTTTTTTGCTTTTAATAATTGTAGTTAAAAATAATAATTCTTGTTTTTTAATTAGTCCAGAAGCATAGGCAAAAATAAAATAAACTGTAGCTCCTATAATGACCGTTAAAATTATTGGCAGACTGTCCCTGATTGCTAACAAAACCACGCCCATCAATAGACTGACTAAACAAACTAAAATAAATTTTTTTAATAAATATCTCCAGTTAATTTTTATAATTTTTCTGCTTGAATAAATCTCTAAAATAAATAAAAATAAAAAGCTAATCAAAACCGCCAGACTAGAACCCACGTGGGAAAAAGAAGGAATTAAAAATAGATTAAGAGCTACAAAAATTATAGCTCCTAATCCATGGATTAAAGTATTAGTTTTTTGTTTTTCGCAAGCATTTAAAAATCCACTAATCATATAATCCAAAAACATAAAAGGTAAAGCAATGGACAGAATGATTAAAGCTGGGACAGCAGAAAGATAACCAGAACCGTAAACAAACAAAATTAAAGGTTTTGCTAAAATAACTAAACCCAAAGATAAAGGAATTGTTATCAAAATCATATAAAAAATTCCTTGAGTAAAAATTTTTTTGAGATATTCTTTAGAGTGAACAAAATAGTAGCTAAAAGAAGGGTAAAGAGCTGTGCTTAAAGAGCCAGCAATTAACAATAAGAAAGCTAAAACTATTTTTTGAGCAGCGCTATACCATCCAACAAATTCATCCCCAGCTCTGAGGGAAAGAAGTATAGTATCGCTAGTAGCAAAAATCTTAGCAAAAATCGCAGTTAGAAAGAATGGCCAAGCCAAAACCAGCAAAGACTTCATTACTTTTATATCAAAACGTGGCCATGGCCAAGAATGCATATTCTTTTTAAAGAAAATTATTGCATTTATTAAATAAAAAAAACTTCCAGCAACTAATGGCAAAACCATAAAAACGATTGGAACGCGCAAATAAATAAGTATCAGTCCAACAATTAGCATAATTGTTTTATGGACTATAATGCCTATGCTTTCAAATTTTAAATTTAAATGTCCTCTAAAAACATGATAGATACAAAGAGCTAATGCATCTAGAAAGATAACTAAAGCGTTTAGATAAACTAATTTTTTAGTTAAGAGAGGATAATTTAAAATATTTATAGCTAAATAGATTATAAAAAAAACCAGCACACTGCTGATAATATTAAACGTTAATATATTCCCAAAATAGAACTTGCTTTTTTCCCTATCTCTAGCAATCTCTCTAGTTAAGACGGCAAACAATCCGGCATCTATTAAAACCGCAAAAAGAGCAGTAAATGAAATGGCAAAAGTATATTTGCCAAAATTATCCGCTCCTAAATAACGAGCAAGGATAATAAAATAAAAAAGCGCTACCACCTTCTGATAGCTATAAGCAACCAATAAATAAAAAGTATTTTTAGCTGTAGAAATCATACTAAAACATTGGAATATTAGAACATTAGAACAATCAGCAATCAACAATTATTGTTTCTGTAATTTATCATTTAGCATTTGTTTGTATCCTTGTCTTTTATCTCTTGTATCCTATATTCTATCTTTTGGACCATTGTGGTGCGCGACGCGCCCTCTTTAGACCAGGCTTCTTTCTTTCTTTCTTGCGTGGATCTCTACAAAGAAAACCTTCTGATTTTAGTTCTTTTCTCCATTCAGGGTTAAGAATAACTAAAGCGCGAGCGATCCCTAAACGAATAGCCTCAGCCTGACTTTTTGTGCCTCCGCCTTTGATATTAACTTTAATTAAAAAATCCTTCTCTCTCTTTAACAAGACTAAGGGTTCTAGTATAATCTTTCTTAAATCAGGGACTAAGGAACAAGATGCCAGAGGTTTTTTGTTAATCCAAATTTCCCCTGAACCACCAGTAGAAAATTTTACGCGAGCAATAGCTGTCTTTCTTTTACCAGTTGCCCATATGACCATATTTCCCCCTGCAGTTTTAATTTGAGTTTTTGCCTTAACAAGAGGATTAACTGTTTTAGCAGAGATTGTCTTTTCTTTAGGAATAACAGACTTAACAACCTTACCGGCAGTTGCCTTTTTCTTAACTATTTTTTTAATATGTTTCTTCACAACCTTTTTGGTTGGTTTTTTAACTATTTTCTTTTTCGTTTTTTTAACTGAAGGTGATTTCTTTTTCTTCAATACTTTCTTGGTAGGCATAAAATAAATATAATATTAATTAATTATCTATATGATAGTTTTAATCTTAACAAAATAAAAAAAATGAGCAACCCTTTATAACCAAAAGTTTGGACACTCTATGTCCAAACTTTTTAGTTTAATCAAATATTTTCTAAAATTTTATAAATTCGCTTCGTTTCATTTTAGAATTAATTTTAATTATTTTACAGATAAGCAAGATATGGAATATAATTCTTGCTAGAATAATTGCTATTACCCTTAAAATTGTCCCTGCAACTCTTAAAACTAAAAATAGAGCTACAGCTAGTCCTATAGAAATCTCTCGAGAATATGGCCCTATAAATTCTCCCAAAGTTTTATTAACGCTTCGAGCTAATTCAACTTCAATTCCTTGGTTTTCTAAACCAATTAACCCTGTTTGGCTTAAATCTACTGGCGAAGAATTCAGAAAAACTTCATTTAACAAACCAACCAATGGTTTAAAGGTTTCTGGAGGAATTTCTAAAATTTGCTGATTTATGGTTAATAATGGGTTAAAATAATATATTACGGCCAACAATAAAGATATAGCCAAAATCACAAATGATAACCCCTTAAAACAAGATTTCCCTAGTGATAATTTAGTTCTTTCTTCTCTATCGCGACGCGAATATTCATACCCTATAATCCACAACAATAAAACCAAAGAACCGGTTAGAAAATAAATTTTA
Source organism: uncultured Gammaproteobacteria bacterium (assembly GCA_964617525.1). Lineage (GTDB taxonomy): Bacteria > Patescibacteriota > Patescibacteriia > UBA2591 > UBA6264 > JAIPGN01. Next base: position 5,692 of record CAZTWG010000020.1, on the reverse strand, counting down.
CTAAAACTGAAAAAAATTAGAAAAGAAAAAGCTGACAACAGAAGGGTAAGGTAAACAAAATAGCGATTATCCATCAAGAAGAAAAACAGAGAAATGAAAGTAAGAGATATTAAATATATAATCCCTAATCGTCCTAAATAAATTAAACTAGGATAAATAAAGAATAAAGACAAATTCCCGAAAAATAGGATAAATATTAATAAAATCAAAGAAGAAAATATAAAATACTTAAGCGATACAGATTTCATAATATCTCCAATTGTTCTATTTATTTTTTAGGTTCTTCTTCAAATTCTCCCTCAATTGGCTCTTCGTTTTTATTTTCCTTTGAACTATCTTTTTCTTTTGAGTCACTTTCTTTTTGTCCAGAAGGCGCTGATTGGTCAGGACCAACATTGGCTTTAGATTCTTGATACATAGCTGCTCCAATTTTCTGAATAGTATCTTCTAATTCTTGACTAGCTTTTTTTAAAGCTTCCGAATCTTGTCCATCCTTAACTTTCTTAAGTCCCTCAATCTTTTCTTCAACCTCTTTCTTAGATTCTGGTTTTATTTTGTCGCCAGCATCTTTAATGGTTTTTTCACAAGTATAAATCAAATTATCAGCTTTATTTCTAGCGTCAATCATTTCTTTTTCTTTGCGATCCTCAGTAGCAAATTTTTCTGCTTCTTTCTTCATCTTTTCAATCTCTTCTTTAGAAAGCGCGGAAGAATCTTTAATAGTAATATGTTGCTCTTTATTAGTAGCCTTATCTTTGGCGCTGATAGTTAAAATGCCACTAGCGTCAATATCAAATTTAACTTCTATTTGAGGAACACCTCTAGGTGAAGGAGGAATGCCATCTAAAATAAAGCGACCTAATGTGCGATTAGCCGAAGCCATTGGTCTCTCTCCTTGCAACGCATGTATTTCTACTGAAGTTTGATTGTTAGCAGCCGTAGAAAAAATTTGAGATTTCTCGGCAGGGATAGTAGTATTTCTTTCAATAAGTGGAGTCATCACTCCTCCCAATGTTTCAATGCCTAATGTTAATGGCGTGACATCTAGAAGCAAAACATCTTTAACTTCTTCATCTCCTCCCAAAATAGCAGCCTGGATGGCCGCGCCCATAGCCACACATTCCATAGGGTCCACTCCACGAGCAAGCTTATCGCCAAAAATATTCTCAATAAACTTCTGGACAATAGGCATTCTAGTAGGACCTCCCACTAAAACAACCTTTTCTACGCTTGCTGGATTTAGTTTAGCATCTTTCATCGCCTGCTCAATAGATTGGCGACAACGTTCTACAATAGGTTTTACCAATTCTTCAATCTTGGCTCGAGTAATCTTTGTTAACATATGCTTAGGCCCTTGTTTGTCTGCGGTAATAAAAGGTAAATTAATTTCTGTTTCTAGGGTAGAAGAAAGCTCAATCTTTGCCTTTTCTGCCGCCTCTCTAATCCTTTGCATAGCCATTTTGTCAGCCAAAAGATCGATCCCTTGTTCCTTTTTAAAGGAACTAACAATATCATTAACCAAAACTTCGTCCATATCTGTTCCGCCTAATTTAGTATCACCTGACGTAGAAATAACCTCAAACACTCCTTCTCCAAAATTCATAATAGTTACGTCAAGCGTTCCAGCCCCCATATCAAAAACAAGAACCTGTTGCTCATGTCCTTTTGATTTATCTAGTCCATAAGCAAAAGAAGCTGCGGTAGGTTCATTAACTAAACGAATCACCTCTAAACCAGCAATAGCTCCTGCATCTTTAGTCGCCTGACGTTGAGCATCGTTAAAATATGCTGGAACAGTAATAACTGCCTTTTCAACCTTGTCTCCAAGATACAACTCCGAATCTTTCTTTATTTTTTGAAGAATAAAAGCTGAGATTTGTTGAGGGGTATATTCTTTGTCAAAAATTTTATACTTATAGTCAGTCCCCATTTTTCTTTTAGCAGAAAATACTGTTCCCTCCGGATTAGCAACTGCTTGACGACGAGCTGGTTCGCCAACTAATAACTGTCCATCTTTAGTAAAAGCAACACAAGATGGAAAAGCTTTTCCACCAACCATTGTAGTTCCTTCAGCTGATGGAATCATTTTAGATTTACCTGCTTCCATATAAGCAGCGGCTGAATTAGATGTTCCTAAATCAATACCAATAATTTTACTCATAATTTTATTTTTTAATATTACTTAATAATTACTTTTGCTACGCGAATAACATGCCCTCCCATCTTATAGCCAGCTTGTATTTCGCTGTCTACTATATTTTTAAAATCTTTAGACGGAATCCTGTCTACTGCTTCATGACAATTATGGTCAAAAGGCTCTCCAACTGTTTTTATTCTCTCTACTCCTTGAGCTTTTAAAAAAGTTTCAAATTGTCTTTTGATTTGAATAACCCCTTGGACCCATTTCTCGCCTTCTGATTCTTTGGGAATATGCTTTAAACACTGATTAAAGCCGTCTAAAAGATGTAAAAAATCTAAGATTAATTTAGAATTAGAAAATTTAATCCAAGATTCTTTTTCTTTTTCAATTTTTCTTTCCCGATTAATATAATCGGCTTTAGCGCGTTGCCAACCCCTTAAATACTCTTGGGCTAGAGCACGTTCTTTCTCTAAACTCTTTTTTAACTTTTTTATTTCTTTTTCAGGCATATAAACTTAATCTTCAAAAATTAATTCTTCATTTATTATTTCCTTAACACTCTCAATAAGAGCTAAGTTTCTATTATAATTCATTCTAATTGGTCCCAAAATTCCTATCAATCCACAACTCTCACTTCCTGGCAAATTACAACGAGTCAAAATAGCGCTACAAGAACCACCGAAAAGATTTTCATCTCCCATTAATATCCGAGTTTCTCTGCCAATAGAGTCAAAAATATTTGATATAGTAGCATCCAGGTCATCAAAAATTTGCGAAAACTCTTGTAAAATTAATGTATTTTGAAATTCTGGCTGATCAAAAAGACGTGCAAAGCCTGTATAATAAAAAGCATTATCGTCAAATTTAAGAATACCCAATTCCCCGCTTAGGGAAGCAACCTTTTTAATCAATTCCTTAGCTAAAGTCAATTGGCCAAAATTATCAGGTTTAATCTTTTCTAATTTCTTTTTTTCTGACTTAACTGCCATTTCTGCTTTTGGGAGAAGATTAGAGACGAAATAACGAAAGCCCTTAAGTGTTGGGGTCCTGCCTGCAGAGGCATGTTCTTGCCACAAATAACCTTGATTGGACAAACTAGCCATTTCCGCCCTAACAGTGGCAGAGCTAACCTTGGGTTCTAATTTAGTGGATAGATATTCTGAGCTAACCGCTTGGGCGGTTTGGACATATTTTTCTAAAATAATTTTAAATATTTCTTCTTGTCTTTTTGTCATAAACGAATTGTTAATTAGGGACTTGGGGATTGGGGAATCAGGATATTAAACAATGAATATCAAATGAATAAAATGAGAATTGCTGATTGCTGATTGTTAAAACCCCACAAGCGATTGGCAATTAACAATTAATCCATTAGAGTTTATGGTTTTTAAAATTTAGAATTTACCTTTTAATTATAAACAAAAGGTTAGCAGTCGTCAAGTCTAAGTGCCAATATTATCTAAAATAATCTTAGCAATCACCTTGCTAGCATCAATGCTGGTCAGTTTAGAGATGTTTAAACTCAGCAATGCTCTTTGCTTATCATCTAAAATCAATTCTTTAATTTTATTTAACAATTTTTGAGAATTTATTTTTTCACCCTCTAACAAAACAATTGCTTTTTGTTCGGCAAAATAGTTAGCATTAAGCTCCTGATGTGAGCCAGGGATAGGTATAATAATAGCAGGTTTCTTCAGAATACTTAGCTCGGTAAGGGACCCTAAACCAGCCCTGGAAATAACTAAATCCGCGCGCATATAAATATCTGCCAAATTCTCTTGGCTTAAAAATTCAACTTGATGATACTGACTATGGATATATTCTCTTGATTTTTTCTGAAGACCAGTTAAATGAACAATTTGACAAAACTTAACTAAATCAGGAATTATTTTTTCTATAGCTTGGTTAATTTCTAAAGCTCCAGTTCCTCCACCCATGACCAACAAGCAGGGACAACCTGATTTCAACTTAAATCTTTTGATTGCTTTTTCTCTGTCCCCTGTTAAAATCTTAGGAGAGACTGGGTTTCCCGTCAAAACTGTTTTGTTAGATGGAAAATTCTTAAAAGACTTTTTAAAGCTAATAGTAATTTTTTTGCTAATCTTAGCCATTAGTTTATTTGCAAGGCCAGGACGAATGTCTTGTTGATGAATAAAAACTGGTATTCTTAACATCCATGCTGCCCAAGCCAAAGGGACCGAGACAAAGGATCCAGCTGACAATACTGCTTTTGGTTTAAACCTTAAAATAACAAAAAAAGACTGAACGAAACCTTTTAAAATTAAAAATAAATCTGTCAGATTATGTAGAGAAAAATACCTTCTTAACTTGCCAGAAGAAATTGATTGGTATTTAATATATGGGAAGGGTTTAATCATAGCTTTTTCTGGAACTCCCCTTTTGGTGCCTATAAATAAAAAATTTGTCTCTGGTTTTATTTTTTTAATTTCTTCTGCTATAGCCAATAGAGGACCTACGGGACCACCCGTTCCCCCACCGCTTAAAATTACTTTAATCATACCTTTTATTGTACCCTAACTATCAAAAAAAGAAAACGCCCTGAAAATTTTCAGTTTCAGAGCGTGGATTACTAAAATTTCAAAAGGGTTGTTGGTCTTCATTGAATAACAGAAGTTGTTCGTCTTGGCTAAAAATAGAATCCTTGTAGGAAGAGTGGAATATAGCGTATACTTGCTTCATCATCCTTTTGTAAATTTTAGGATGGATTGGGCCTCCAGAAACCTGGACAATCTCTCCTCTTCTTAATATGAAAGAGAAATCCATGTGATAATCAGCCAAAACTTCTACCCTCAAAACATTCCCAGAGTCATTACGGAATACATTTCTGATTTCTATGTCTTTCATTAGAACCTCCTTATTGTTTTATATCTTTATAACATAAAATAATAAAATGTCAATTCAAACAATAACAATTAAAAACGAAAATTATCCTAAATTACTAAAAAAAATATACGACCCACCCCAAAAACTTTATATTTCAGGCAATTTAAAAAAACAAGAAAAATATCCTTTAGCAATTGTTGGAACCCGTAAAATTTCTAACTATGGGCAACAAGCAACACGTTTTTTTACGGAAGTGTTAGCTGAGGCAGGCGTAACGATTATAAGTGGGTTAGCTCTTGGAATTGATGGGTTAGCTCATCGCATTGCTTTAGAAAAAAATGCTCGCACTATAGCAGTTCTTGGTTCTGGCTTAAATATCATTTATCCCCCTGCGCATCAAAAACTAGCTCAAGAAATTATCAAATCAGGCGGAGCAGTTATAAGCGAATATTCTCCAAATACTAGTCCGACAAAAAAAACTTTTCCTGCTCGTAACCGTATTATTTCGGGTTTAAGTTTGGGAATCTTAGTTATTGACGCTCCTCAAAAATCGGGAGCTTTAATAACTGCGCGAACAGCTATTGAGCAGGGAAGGGAAGTTTTTGTGGTCCCAGGTCGCATTAACGACTTTAATTCTAAGGGATGCAATCATCTTATTAAAATGGGTGCTCGCTTAGTCACCAGCCCCGAAGAAATCATTGAAGCTTT
>CAZTWG010000019.1:0-9687 GCA_964617525.1 uncultured Gammaproteobacteria bacterium | reverse complement strand
CCCATGTTCTGCGTCTGGAGGTATATTATAATATTTTAACACAAATTCGGCTAAATCGCCAAACACAGTAGCAGCAGTAGTGGCCGCGAAACGTTCTTCTTTGGGATTATCTATTTTAACTAAAGCTGCAAATACAGGATTTGTTGCTGGCGCAAAACCAACAAAAGAATGAACAACCTCGTCAGAATATCCTCCCTCCGATTCTGGAACCTGAGCAGTCCCCGTTTTGCCAGCCACTAGATATCCAGGGACTCTAGCCCTACTTCCATAACCATTGTCCACAACTGAAACCATTATATTTGAAATCATAGCTGCTGCTGACGGAGAAATTACATTCCTAATCGGCTTTATATCCTTTTTAATTATTTTGTCTCCATCTATAATTTCATCAACAATAAAAGGTTTCATTAATTGTCCAGAATTAGCAATAGCGCCTACAGCCGTAACCATTTGTAGGGGGGTAACTGAAACCCCCTGCCCAAAAGAAGCAGTAGCTAAATATATTGGCTGTTCTCTTTCTAAATTATTAATGTCACCCGAAACTTCTCCTGTTAGTTCAATACCAGTTAAGCTACCAAAACCAAATTTTTTTAAATAATTCCTAAATGATTCTCTCCCCAATAGGTCAGCTACATAAACTGCGCCAGTATTAATTGATTCTTCCATAATTTCTCTCATAGTAACTATACCAAAATTTTCGTCATCAACATTATGAATAGTCTCCCCATCAATTTTTACAAATCCCGCATCTGTAAAAAGACTAGTCGGTGTAACCTTATTTGAATCCAATCCCCCAGCCATTGTAATTATTTTAAATATAGAACCTGGCTCGAAAGAATCAGAAATGGTTGAATTTTTGAATATAGACAAATCTTCCACCTGAAAATATTTATTAGGGTCAAAATATGGGTAATTAGCTAAGGCTAAAATAGCTCCAGTTTTTGGAGATAATAAGATTATTGACCCAGAGTCAGCCTTATAATCCTTTATTGCCCTTTCCAATAAATTGCAAACAAAAAATTGTAAAGAACGGTCTATAGTCAAAACTATATCTACACCAGGCTTAGCCTTCTTATCCGTAAAATAAATTGGGAAAGATGATAATTTTTTGACTTGGCGACCAGCAGTACCTGTTAGATCCTTGTCAAAAAATTCTTCTAAACCATACTGACCTCTCTGCTTCCCATCTATAATCCTGGTGAAACCAGTTAAATGCCCAAAAAATTCTGCTTCTGGATAATAACGCTTAAGAACAGGATTTAAAAAAATACCAGGAAGATTAAAGCTTTTAATTTCTTCAAACTCCTGGGTCGTTAGGTCTTTTTTTAATAATTCATAGCGATCGTCTTTACGAGAAAGTCGCGATAATAAGTTTTTGAAATCATCAGTTCCCGAATCCTCTTGAATAAATTGAGATTTATTTTTAATAACAATGCCTAAAAAGGGAGCTATTTTTTCTGCCACTTCCATAACCTTATCTTCTTTCTGGATCGCCTGAGGGTCAACAATTAAATGATATTGATTAAGGTTTAAGGTCAAAGGGAAAAGACCCTCCTTCTCTTTAATAAATATTCGCCCCCTTGGAGCTGGTACTGTTTCTTCGCTGATAACCGGTGAATTAAAATTATGATCTATAACCTGCAATTGGAAAAGGCGCCCCAAAATTAAAGCGCCACAAATAAAAGTTACAATAATAATAAATTTAAAACGTCCTTTCATATTTAAGTAAAATTACCGAGAAAGCCGAGCCAAGGTATCTGTGCTTGGGCTTAAATAACTAACAGCAACCACTTCAACCATATTTAGCTCTCGCGACAATTCATTTAGGCTCCCCATAGACTTGACGGTGGCTTCTTTTTCCAATAATAATTCGTTCTCTACCTGCAATTTCTTAAACTCTTCCTTTAACTGATTAATTTCTAGACTAGTATAAACTCCAGCATTAACTTGGATTAGAGAAACAACAACAACCAATAAGAGAATTCCCAGCGAAAGATAATTTAGGACTGAATAATTGAAACGAGATTTTTTAAATTGTTTTCTAGACAATATCATAAAATTATATTTTTTCCGCAACCCTTAATTTTGCACTTCGTGATCGCGGATTTTTTTTAACCTCTTCATTACTAGGGGTTATTGGTTTTTTAGTTAAAATTTTAAATGAATCTTCTTCTTTAAAAAATCTTTTAACTATTCTGTCCTCTAATGTATGATAACTAATGACAACTATTCGGCCAGAAGGTGACAAAATATTAAGACTAGAAGCTAAAGCTTGCCGTAAATTTTCTAACTCTTGATTCACTACAATGCGTAATGATTGAAAAATGCGAGCTAAAACTTTAATTTGGAAACGAAAACCTAAAGTATCTTTAATTAGTTTGGAAAGCTGAGCGCTAGTTTCTATCTTTTTTCTTTTTCTACTTTTAACTATTTCTTGAGCAATTCTAGAAGAGTATCTTTCCTCTCCATATCTCCAAAAAATTTCTCTTAAAGTTTTTTCAGAATATTGATTAATAATTTGCTGAGCAGTTAAGCTATTTGATTCCGGTTTAAATCTCATATCTAGAATCTCATCCCTCATAAAACTAAAACCCCTACCACTGCTTTCTATCAAATCAGAAGATAACCCTAAGTCTAGTAAGATGCCATGAACGGGAGAAAAACTATTTCGTTCAACTATTTCTTGTAAATTTGCAAAATTATCATTAGCTAAAATAATTCTTTCTCTAACATCTAGCATCCTTCTTTGGTTGTCAATTTTTTCTATAGCTTCAGGTGATAAATCTATGCCTAAAACTTTGCCATTGGGTTTAGTGTAAGATAAAATTTTAAAACTATGGCCTCCCCCTCCGATAGTGCAATCAATAAAATTTTGGCCCGCTTCTGGTCGCAAGTATTCTAACACTTCGTCTAATAATACTGGAACGTGCATAATTAAATTAATTTAAACTCCTAGCTCGGCCAAACTCTCGGCAATATCTTCGCTATTAGACTCTGACTTAAGCTTATACTCTTCCCACTTCTTTTCGTCCCAAATTTCCAACCGATTGTAAAGACCAGCTACGACTGTTTTCTTCCCAATGCCAGCGTAACGACGTAAATAATCGGGTATAATAGCCCTTCCCTGTTTGTCTATATTAACATCCATAGCTCCTGCCAACATTAATCGTGCAAAGGCTCTTGTCTTGGACTTACTAATAGGCATATCAGCTAATTTAATGGCCAATTTTTCCCATTCTTTTTTAGTGTATAAAAAAAGACAACTGTCTATTCCTCTAGTGACAACTGCCCCTTTTGATAAATCTAATCTAAATTTTGTTGGGACTGCCAACCTATTTTTCTCATCTATTGAATGATGATATTCCCCAATAAACATAATAATTCGTTAAAATTAGACTATTTTGTTTATCCACAGTTTACCTGAGTTTTCCCCACTTTTATCCACAGGCTTCCACAACATTTGTATTATAAACCATTTTACCCCACTAGGCAACCATAACCTGTGGATAACTAAAAACTCACACCTATACATAGATGTGAGAAGAATTAAGCTAATTTTTAAGCAATTATTAGCTCCGCTTCTTTATAAACCCTTTAAATAATATCTTATGTGTTTTTTATTTTTTGGCGGAGTCCCGTAAAATAATACATTCTTGAGCAATTGCTATTTCCTCGTTCGTAACAATTCTCAAAATTTTAATTTCTTTTAAAATTTTAAGTCCTTGTCTAATCTTTCTTATTGTATAAGGATTACCCGACCCAATAGCTCCCGTAAAAACAACTGCATCTACTTTCCCTAAAATGCCATAATAAGAACTAATATATTTTTGAATAGAATAAACAAAAATATCAAAAGCTAATTGAGCTTTTTTGTTTTTATTCTTAACTGCTTTCAATAGTTCCAAAAAATTACTTTTCCCAAAAAGTCCCTTAATACCTGAATCGAAGTTCAATAAATTATAAATTTTATTATTTGAAAGTTTAAAATTATTATTTAAATGGAAGATTAGACCTGGGTCTAAATCTCCAGAACGGGACATCATAACTAATCCACTCATTGGGGTAAACCCCATACTTGTATCAATAGCCCTCCCCTTTTTAATAGCAGCTACACTACACCCTCCACCTAAATGACAGATAATTAAATTGATTGAATTTAATTTTCTTTTTAGTTTTTGGGCTACTTTTGTAGCTACATACTTATATGAAATTCCATGAAAACCAAATTTCTGAATACCATATTTTTCATAGTATTTTAACGGGATAGAATAAACCTTAGCCTTTTTGGGTAGGGTAGTAAAAAAGCTTGTATCAAAAACAGCTATATGAGGGATATGAGGGATATAAATGCGAGCTAACTTCAAAACTTGCAAGGCATGAGGATTATGCAGGGGGGCAAAATGATTAAATTTTAATAAAGTTTTAAAATTCTTGTTATTTATGACGGTAGATTTTAAAAATTTACCTCCACCATGAACAACGCGATGTCCAACCATTTCAATATCAGACAGGTTCCCTATATCTTTAATAAGATTTTTAAAAGCAATAGAATAATCTGATTGCTTATTTAGACCCTGAAAATTACCACTTTTCAAAACCCTCAAAGAATTTCTTGAAAATAGTTTGTATTTTAGAGAAGTACTCCCACTATTTAAAACTAAAACTGACATAGATAAATATTATTTGTTCACAAATAAATAAGTTGATAAACAATACCAAAAAGAAATACTGCGTAAATAACATATGCAGCTGGCTTTGGTAGATTAAAACTAAACTCTGGCTCTCTATCGCCCATTTTCTTGGCGCGATAATAACTAGTAATTAAAGCTATACCCTGAATGCCAGAGAGAATACCACCAGCAAAGCTAATAACAACGATAAAACTCCTCAATCCTAAAAGAAATATAATCAAAGGAACAAAAACTGTTAAAGCCCATGCCGGAAACCTTGGGATATTGTAATCACGTTTGAATAACTCGCTTAAAATATGAGCTAATGCCAAAAACGAAGTTGTCATTGCTAAAATTCCAAAAATACCACCAATCAATAAAACACTACTGTTAGTTGCCCTAGCTAATCCAGTAATAGCTGTTTCTGAAACATTTTGACCATTAACGCCAATGACCGTTAAGCTAAAAATTATATAAATGAATATAGGAATAGACAAGCCAAGAATTATTGACTTCTTCAACGATTTAACATTTTTTCTCAACATTCTGCGCATAGTAGGGATAGCCGTTGCTCCACCCAAAGCAAATAAGACTGACCCATAAGGGAAAAAAAGGTTTTCTAAACGAAAACTTTTTAAATTGTCTATATCAATATATGAATAACTCATTACAAAAATTATCAAAACAATCACAATTAACCCAAAAGCCATAAAAAGTTCTATTTTGCTAACTATCCCGATACCCTTAAAAACTAATATGCTGGCCAATGTCCAAAAACACAATGACCAGAATACTTGGCTACCACCCAAAACAGGACCTAGAATGGCATGCAAAAATTGTCCTACTCCAATAGTATAAGCAATTGAAGCACTAAAGCCTCCAAGCACTAAAGATATTGTAATTAAAATTTGCCATTTTTTACCTAAATAACGACGTACATAACCAGACATTTCCATATCACCTTTAGTGCGTAAAGTTACCTCAGCATAACAAAACATTGTAATCAAAAATACAATCCCTAGAAATAAAAGATAAAAAATGCCAGGGATAAAACCAACCTTTGAAAATGCGTACGGTAAACCAAAAATACCAGCGCCTACAATTGTCCCAACTAAAATTGATGTTGCTTGAATAAAATTTTTTCGTTTTGCCATAAAGTTAATCAGTTAATTTGGGTTTATCAAGAGATAGCGCATCAATCCCCGCATTATCCCCTGTTATTTTTAGAACATCTTTGTCCATTTTCTGAAATTCCTTATATGTTGTGTTGTAAGTATTTACTGTTACGCTTAAATTTTGTCCCAACTTTTGCAAAAAAACATCATAAGAGCTAATATGTTTCATGAGTTTTTCTACATTTTTTTTAATTTCTTTCGCCGAATCTTCTATCTGCAAAGAACGTAAACCCTGTAACACCATTTGCAAATAAGCTAAAAATGTAGTTGGGGAAACAATAATAACATGCCTTTCCCTAAAGGCATATTCAACTAAACTTGAGGCCTTGCTTTTAATGGCTCCCACCTCTCCGACCAATAAATCATAATAAATAGCCTCAGAAGGGATAAACATGAAAGCAAAATCAAAAGTATCTTTTGATGGATTAATATATTTAGAAGTTTCATTGATGCGATTCTTTAAATCCTGTCTAAATAATTTTTCTAATTGTTGACGTTTGCTCTTGTCATTTTCTTCGATTAAACGATTATAATTTTCTAAAGAGAATTTAGCGTCAATAGGAATAATCTTCTTCTGAACAAAAATTGCCGCGTCAACAATTAAATCCTTGCCAGTTTGTTCATCTTTGCCTAAATTGTATTGCATTTTATAAATGTTTGGTGGCAAAACATTCTTTAAAACCATTTCTAAACAATACTCTCCTAAAATTCCACGATGTTTTGGGTTTTTTAAAATATTCTGAAGGTCTTTTAGTTGTCCCCCAAAATCAACTATCTTTTGATTAGTTTTATCAAGCTTCCCCAATCTTTCCATAACATCTTGAATAATCTTTATATTCTGCCCTGATTGAGATTGAATGCTAGTGCGTATCTCTCCTATTTGGTCCTGCAACATCAGAACTCCCTGATTTTTTATAACATCCTCTTTAAATTTTTCAAAACGTTTATTAGAATAAACAAAAGAAAGAGCTCCGCCAAGCACAATAACAATAATTAAAATAACTAATAAAGTAGTCATACCACACATCTTATCATTTTTTCAGCTTAAAAGCAAATTCATTTAACAGAACCAAAAAACCACTTAGCAAAGCTATATATAAAACAATTCTTATATCAAACCAAAAAGAAACAAAACCAGGTTGAAAATCTTCTATTATGCAGAGCACAAAAAAACAAAAACTACTTGCAATTAATAAATCTTTTAAAAATCTATAAAACATTACCCTTTCTTAATTTTATTTATTAAATAATTTTTTATATCTGGGCAAACATTTCTCCAATTAAACGGAGATCTGTATAGCCATACTTTAATCTTTTTTATTTTAATTTCGTGTCTAGCATCAGTTAATCCAGGCGCAGAAATCATAAACTCTAAAGCATGGTCATTCATATAATTGGGCCCAGCCATAAATTCAACCACACCCTTTTGCCACTCCTTACTAATAGGGTTTTCTAATGATTTTAATTGAAAATTCCAATCTAACGGATTAATTCTTTTTTGCATTAAAGCTAATTGTAGAACGGGATGATTAGGATTTTGATAAGTTATTTCAACTCTTACTCTATCAAATGTACGTGGAACCTTTAGTTTGAAATAAGCTGGCTCAACAAAAATCCTTTGGAAGCATTCTGAGTCTCCCTGCCCTTCAATTAATCCTACTCTATCTTTAGGGAAAAAATCAGAAATCAAACGTGAAGGAAAACAAAAATCCTTTTCTACAATTAGTTCTCCAGCCATTACTAAATTCTTGGAAATTAGCCAAACTCCCAACAATAAAAAAGATAAAACCAAAAAAATTCTGTATATTTTTACTCCATTAGAAACTTTCATAAATTAAATTACTTTCTTATCATAACCCTAAATCCGAGGGTCATAAAGCCAAATCATCACCTTTCCTATTTGTTTACGCTTGCCCAAAATTTCATCCAAAGACTCAATAATTTTTTGCCTTTTGTCGAAAAATATCCAACGCTCTTCTGTTACAAAATAACATTCTTTAGCACCAGTAATTTCAATTGCTTTATTCAAATAACGAACTGAGGGCGAATGATTCATATTAGCAAATAATTGTACTCTTTCTGGTTGACGATATTCAAAATAATAAGGAAACCCACCAGTAATAATTTCCCTGCCAGAGACTCCTTCTAGCGCCAGTAAAGGCCAAGTATTAGCCAAAACGCACGGATGCGCAGGTTTATTATTGTTTCTTTTATATTCTTTCCAAATGTATTTTGCTGCGCTCAATTCATCGCCCGTAACTACCTGAAACTTAGGACCAGAAGCATAGGTAGTGACAGAAACTAACCCTAGAAAAAGAATTATTATTGCAAAAACTACCCTTCTTTGAGTAGAAGCTAGATAAGTTAAACCCCAAGCCAAAGGGAAAGAGATTAAAAAAGAAATCAAAAGCACCAAACGTTTGCTGAGGATATGATTTCCTTCCATAAAAGAAGAAGATATCATTTGGCTAGTTAAAAAAATAATCAGAGAAAAAATCAACCAAAAGGCGATCTTTTTATCTTTTAATTTAACATATCGGACGACTCCCAGAATAACTAGAATTAAAAGAATAGGCGTTAAGAACAGCCACCATGGAGCAATCTCTAAAAAAATAGATCGCGAAAGTTCCTGGTTAGTTTGCGCATAGAGCCAATTATCTTGTTCAAATTGATAAATTCTAGGGAAAATAGCAGCTGAAGAGAAAAGAAAACTAATAGAATTTTTAAGCGCATGAGAAATATTAGAAGAAGAAAAAAGAGGCATTTTAAAATTAGAATATTGATTATGAGTGTCTAATAAGGGTATCGAGATTGAAGCGCAAAAAACAAAAATAATTAAAAGCAAAACCCATTTTTTAATTTTACCCGTATGAGAGCCAGAAAAAATTCTTTTAAAGATTAAAGCTAAAAATAGCATTATAATAAAAACTATTAAATAAAGAATATAGCTGAAATACAGAAAGGGAATAAAAAAACATAAAAGTATTAAAAAACGACGACCAGAAATTAACCCCTTAAGATACTGCCCAAGAAAAATTAAGCTAAAGAGAAATGGCAAAAAGGCAAAAGACATAGGCACTGTAATACTCCCATAAGCTTGAAAGGTGTAAAACAGAAAGGGTGAAAAAATCATTAGATATAAAAATTCTTTTTTCTTAGAAAAAAGACTAGCAAATTTTAAAATCAAAAATGGCAAAAATATTGAAAAAAGCAGAAATCCTAAAAATAAGTCAATCCAAAAAACATCTAACCCAGTCAACCATGACAAAGCAATGGTTAGCCCCCACATATTAGCATAAGATGTTTTATTGCCAGCCACAAAAACTTCAGGAACCATTAAAGGACCAAAATTTTTGTAAGAAACATTTTTGCCAAACAGGGCTGGTTCATAAACCTTACCATCCATCAACCATCTCTCTGCTCCTATATGTCGCCATTTATCCCCGCCGAAACCAGCTTCATAAGGAATTAATAGGTAAGAATGCAAGAGAATAGAACAAAAAATTATAACCAACAAAAATGTTTTTAATTTGCATTTTGAAAAAACTAAATAACCAATAATAAAAGATATAGCTAACCAGCCATATATATAGAGAGGATGAATAACAGTCCAGGGAGAATGAATATATTCTCCGGTGCGAGATCGAAACAACAAAAAGAATAAAAAAAGAAAAATTAGAATTCCGAAAAAATAAAGACTCTTTGGAACCTCAAACGACGATTTATTTAAAATAATTTTTGATTCTAATGTTTTTATATTATTTTTTCTTCCTTTACTTAACTTCTTAGAACCCAAAGATACAGTTATAGTTAGCAGCAAAAGGATAATAAAAAAATAGAAA